>DASXEF010000492.1:0-2767 GCA_036490255.1 Kofleriaceae bacterium | reverse complement strand
GCATCGAAGATCGGGCTCGGGCTCGATCAGAACAATCGCGGTGCCGCTCGCCCGAATTTCGCGCCCTCGAATCGCGCGTCGAAGATCGGTGCCTCGCCGCATCGAAGATCGGGCTCGGGCTCCAGCCGGACGGCTTGGGCTCGGGCTCGATCAGAACAATCGCTGTGCCGCTCGCCCGAATTTCGCGCCCTCGAATCGCGCGTCGAAGACCGGCGCGTCGCCGCATCGAAGATCGGGCTCGGGCTCCAGCCTGGCGGCTTGGGCTCGGGCTCGATCAGAATCAGGCGCTGTGCCGCTCGCCCGAATTTCGCGCCCTCGAATCGCGCGTCGAAGACCAGCGCGTCGCCGCATCGAAGATCGGGCTCGGGCTCCAGCCTGGCGGCTTGGGCTCGGGCTCGATCAGAACCAGTCGCTGTCACGCCCTCGAGTCGAGCGTCGAAGACAATCAATCGCTAGAGGTTCGTGCCGCCCGGCGCAGGCGCGAGCAACAGATCCGACGTGTCGGCATCGATCCCGCCGACACTCGACGTGAACGACGCGTACTGCCACGCGCGATTCGTCGTGTTGTACGTGCCCGTCGTGAGCTGCGTGAGATCGCTCGGCGCGACGTTTTCGAAGCTCGTATAAAACCAGCTCGCCGGCCATGCGCCGTCGAACTTCACCCCGGCGCTGTAGAGCCCGTTGATTCCGGTCGGGTTCGAGTAGATGTAGCCGAGATAACCGCCGGTGCGAACCGCGGCGAGCCAGGCCTTCGCGTACGCCTCGGAGCCGCTCGCGTTTGCCGAGTACGTGCCGGCCTCGAGATCGAGGCACACCGGAATGTTCTTGTTCGCGGCCCAACCGAACGTCGCCATCGCCGCGACGGCGGCGTCGCCATCGGTCGTGCCTTGCGCCGCGGTCAGCACGTCGGCGCTGCAGATCGACGACGTTTGCCGGCCGACGTAGATCGGCATGAACGTCCAGCCGAGGTCGGTCGCGAACGATTGCACGAGCGCCTTGGTCCATCCCGAGCCCGCGTCGCACGGACCGCCGATGTAGACGCCCGTCCACTTCACGGCGTCGGAGGTCGACAGCGTCTTCGCTTCGGTCGCCGAGAACGCGCCCGCGCGATCGACGCCGCGAAGCACGGTGATCGGCGGTGGCGCCGGTGCATCCGTCGGAACCGACGACGAGCCGCTGCCGGCATCGCTCGGCGTCGCGCCGGCGTCCGTGCCGACCGGCGAGGCCGCATCGGGTGACGAATCGTCGTCGCCGCCGTTGCCGTTCGGCATCGGCGCGGAGCAAGAGGCAGCAAACAGAACGATGACGAGGACGCGCGAAGTCGACACGGCTCCTCCTTCAGCAACTCCGAGGCCCGCGACGTGCGGACCCAACCACATGGAATTGCGCGAGCGAGCATAGCGATCGGAGCCGCGAGCCCGCAACCAATCGTTGGCAGTGCCCACCCTGGCGGGCTCTGGCAATCCGAGCTGAAGTTGCTACCGCGAGGCGTCGCTCTTCGACATGTCCGCGACGAGCTTGCGCATGAACAGCTCGATGTTGCGTCGCAGCGCCGGATCTTCACACACCGGTAACGCGCGGCGCCACGTCTCGACGGCGCGGGCGTGAAGTCCCTGACGAAAATAGAGATACGCGAGCCGCGTCAGCGCGGGAAAATAGTGCGGCTGGATCTCGACAGTCGACTCGTACTCGTCGACGGCTTCGGTCCAGCGCGATGCGCGCTGCAGAATGTTCGCGAGCATGAAGTGCAGCTTCGCGCTGCTCGGATCGGCGACGAGCGCGCCGCGCAATCGCGCGACCGCGCCGTCGATGTCGCCGTCGTGATAGCGACCGAGCGCGTCGGATAGCGCGACCTCGTTATCCGCGTGCGACGTTTCGGGCACGAGCTCGCGGATGATCCGATGCAAGCGGCGCACGTCGAGCGGCTTCTCGAGGTACGCGTCGGCGCCGTGGCTTTGCAAGACGTCGTCGGGCACCTGTCCCGAATCGAGCACCGACGTCGTCACGACGACTTTGACCTCGCCGAGCCGCGTGCTGCGCTTGATCGCGCGACACAGCTGCAAGCCGTCGACGTCGGGCGCCGCGACATCGGCGAACACGAAGTCGAACGTGTTGCGCGAGAGCAAATCGACCGCGTGCTGGCCGTTCGAGGTCGCGTGACAGGCCCAGCCGAGCTGCTCGAGCTCGCTGACGAGCTGCACGCGTCCCGGCGGATCTGGATCGACGACGAGCGCGCGGAGCTTGCCGCCGGAATCGGTTTCGTCGTCGTAGCGATCGAAGTCGGCGGCGATCAGCGCGGTGCGCTCGGCGATCGCGCGATCGTCGGTCGTCGAGACCGTGTTGACCTGCCAGTCGCCGGTCAGCGTCGCCGCCGACGGCAGCTCGTCTTCGTTCTCGATCGAGCGCGCGGCGTCTTCGGCGAGCGCGCGTTGGGCGAGCCGACCTTCGTCTTCGGGCTGACCGGTCGGCTGCACGATCGCGAGATACGGCGTGCGCGCCGTCGCTTCGGGTCCGACGAGGTACTTGTCGCCTTGCCGCGCGCGCTTGAAGCCCTGCCGGATCGTGCGCGCGAGCGTGACGTCGAGCGCGATGCGCAGCTCGACGTGCTTGCCGCGCGCGGCGCCGAGCTCGCGCGCCGGAACGATCGCGTCTTCGGGCCTCGCCGCCGCGACGACCAGTGAATGGTCGTCTTCTGCGACTACCAGCGCACTGAAGATCTTCGCCCACTCGATCGAGACGTGATCGAGCACGTCGAGCCGGATCGCCG
>DASXEF010000473.1:0-2155 GCA_036490255.1 Kofleriaceae bacterium | reverse complement strand
GTAGAGCACGCCGCCGTCGGGCAGCGCGACCGGCGATGCCGACGAATCGTCGTCGACGAGCGCATCCGGCGCCATGCCGGTGTTCGGATCGACGCCCTGCGGCGCGTACTGGCGGCAGTCGTAGATGTTCGCGAGCGGCGTGCCGTCGCTCGGGATGGTCACGCCGCAGCCGTCGTTCAACACGCCGCGCAGCGACGTCGACCACTTCGGCGTGAGATCGGGGGCGACCGCGGTGATGTACGAGTAGTGCTCGTCGTAGTGCGCGCGGCTGACGATGATGATCGTGCCGTCGGCGGCGATCGCGGGCGCCGCGTTCATACCCGGGCGTTGCGCGCCGCACTGATATTGCGGCGGCAGCTCGATCGGATCAGGCGGCCACGGCAGCGACGTCAGCGTGGAATCGTATTCGTAGAAGCACGCATCGGTGCCGCCGGGCGCGCCGGTCACGAGCGTCGAGTAAGCGGCGGTGCGCGTGCTGCCGTCGGTCGCGACCGCGACGAGGCTCGCGGTGGGCTGCATGCTGTACGGGTTGTCGTGATCGAGCCCGAGCGTGCTGTAGTAGATCGTGCCGTCGGGGCCGACCGCGATGCCGCCGGCGACATAGGTGTCGGGATCGACGTTCGGGAACGGCTCGACGTGGCGCACGACGGTGCCGTCGGTGCGCGATAGCTCCCACAACGAGCCGCCGACGCCGGGCACCGCGACGAGATCGCCGGCGAGCGCGGGCTGGAACATCGGCTCGAATCCGACGCCGGGCTCCGGCTTCCAGTCGCTATCGAACGACCACGTCATCGCGAGCGTGCCGTCGGCTTGCCAACTGAACGCGTTCTCTTGCCAGACCTGCGAATTCAAGCGGTACGACGTGCCGTCGAAGCAATCGGGCGAGCCGTCGGAAAACGTGTCGCACGGCGTGTACGTTCCGCTCTTCGCCATCATGAACACGTCGTCGCCGTCGACGAGCGGCGCTTGATAGTGGATGGTCAGATCGCCGCCGGCGTCGAACATCTCTTGCGGGATGAACGGATCGATCACGAGATCGGCCGCGGCGCTGCCGAGCGTCTGGCCGGTCACGCAACTCGCGCCCTCGTGCGACGCCGAGTTGCCCCACTGCTTCCACGACGCGCACGAATCGTCGTTGTTTCCGCACGCCGCCAAGATCATCGCGATCGACACACCCACGCGCTTCATGAGCGCGAGGGTAGCTCAGCGCGCGTACTGGCGGCGATGCTCGTCGACGCCCGTGAAGCGGAACGCTGCATGACGATTCTCTAAAGGTGTGACGAGGGTCATGATGCGTTCGTACTCGTCGATCGTGATGCGCTCGCGATCCGCCAGGACTTCGCCGAGCTTTGCCTTCGCGGTCAGCTCGGCGGCGCGCGCACCGACGACGCCGGAGAAGAACTCGCTCGTGCAGCCGCTGCCGTACGAGAACAGGCCGATGCGCTTGCCCGCGAGCGTCGCGGCGTCGCGATCGAGCGCGCCGAGCAGCGCGAGATAGAGCGAGCCGGTGTAGATGTTGCCGACGCGCGAGCACGCCCACAGCGACGGCTCGACCTGCGCTTGGTAGCTCGCCGGATCGTCGGCGACGCCGTCGCACGCGCGCACGGCGGCGTGGGCTTTCTTCGCCATCTTGCAGAACGGCACGTGGTAGCAGATGCGCGCGAGCTGCTCGCTCGATGCGCCGTCGCGGACGAGCTCGCGTGCGATCGCGCGGGTCTTCCAGCCGCGATATGCGGTCGCGAGCGCTTCGGTGTAGCACTGCATGCTGTAGTGACCGTCGACGCGCGCTTCGCGCTGGCCGCTCGGGCGCCAGAAATCGTGGACGTGCGTGCTCGCGGCGCCGGTGACGCCGACGTCGAGCTCGAGCATCGCCGGATTCTCCGCGATCACCATCGCGACCGCGCCGCCGCCCTGCGTCGGCTCGCCGGCGGTGTGCATGCCGTAGCGCGCGACGTCGGCGCAGATCACGAGCGCGGCGCGCCCGGCGGCGGCGCCCGACGCGATCCATTCGACGGCCGCCATCACGCCGGCGGTGCCGCCGTAACACGCGTGCTGCGTGTCGAACACGCGCATCGTCGGCGGCAGCTCGAGCAGGCCGTGGACGAACGACGCGACGGGCTTGCTGTGATCGACGCCGGTCTCGGTGCCGACGACG
>DASXEF010000472.1:0-7013 GCA_036490255.1 Kofleriaceae bacterium | reverse complement strand
GACAAGCTCGTCGCCGAGAAGACGAAGAAGGGCTACGCGCTCGTCGGCGATGGTGACGACGACGATAACGACGACGACGACGAAGCGCCGACGCCGCCGGCGAAGCCCGCCGCGAAGAAAGCTGCGGCGGCTCCAGCTGCGAAGCCCGCGCCGGCGAAAGCGGCCGCACCCGCGAAGCCGTCGGGCACGCGCCACTTCGAGTTCTCCGAAGGCTCGTCGAACAAGTTCTGGGAGATCTCGTTGTCGGGCACCGACGTCAAGACGCGCTACGGCAAGATCGGCACGCCCGGCCAGCAGACGCTGAAGGAATTCGGCGACGCCGCGGCTGCGAAGAAGGAATACGACAAGCTGATCCACGAGAAGACGAAGAAGGGCTACGTCGAGGGAGGTGACTAGTGGCGCGCTACGAATTCTCGGAGGGCTCGTCGAACAAGTTCTGGGAGATCAAGCTCGACGGTAAAGCGTTCACGACGACGTACGGCAAGATCGGCGCGGCCGGCCAGACCACGATCAAGTCGTTCAAAGACGCGGCACAAGCGCAGGCCGAGCACGACAAGCTCGTCGCCGAGAAGACCAAGAAGGGCTACGAGCTCGTCGGCGGGAAGCCCGCCGCGAAAGCTGCGCCCGCGGCGAAAGCTGCGCCCGCGGCGAAAGCAGCGCCCGTGGCGAAGCCGGCTGCGAAGTCGCCGGCATCGAACGGCAAGCGCTACTTCGAGTTCAGCGAAGGCGGCTCGAACAAGTTCTGGGAAGCCGGCGTCGAAGGCACGACGCTCAAGACGCGTCACGGCAAGATCGGCACGACCGGTCAGATCGTGATCAAAGAGTTCTCGAGCAAGCCCGATGCGGTCGCGGCGATGGACAAGCTCGTCGCCGAGAAGACCAAGAAGGGCTACGCCGAGGGCGGCGGCGGCGCGCCACCGGACGATGGCGATGAAGGCGGCGACGAGCCGGCGCCGAAGAAGGGCGGCACGGGCGGCGGCACGCACGATGCGCGCAACCCGGCGCTCGAAAAAGCGATCGTCGCGAACCCGACCGATCGCGACGCGTACGCGGTGTTCGCCGATTGGTTGCAAGAGCAAGGCGATCCGCGCGGCGAGCTGATCGCGCTGCAGCTCGGCTACAAGGACAAATCGGCGAAGGCGCTGATCGACAAGGACGCCGACTACTTCTTGGGCCCGCTCGTCGACGAGCAGACCACGCGCGACGGCCTGGGAAACAACTCGGTCTCGCACCTGCGCACGCCCGCGCAAGAGAAAGAGTGGCAGAAGACCGGCGAGCAGGCGTTCCTGTGGCGCAACGGCTACATCTATCGCGTGCGACTCAGCCACGATTCGTACAACGACGAAGCGTGGAAGGGCTCGACCGCGAAAGTCCTCGAGCAGGTGCTCTCGCATCCGTCGGGCCGCTACGTCGTCGAATTCTCGTTCATGTCGAACGGCGATCCGAGCGAGGACAACCTGCAAGACATCATCGATGTGCTCGCGAAGCAGGCACCTGCGACCACGCGCAAGCTCACGTTCGGCGACAACATCGATCAGATCAGCTGGCACCACACCGGCGATCTCGGCAAGCTGTGGAAGGCCGTGCCGGGGTTGAAGATCCTCGAGATCGAGACCGGCGAGTTCGACGTCGGCACGCTGAACGCGCCGAACCTCGAGCGCGCGATCTTCATCACCGGCGGCTTGTCGAAGTCGTGCGGCAAGAACATCGCGACCGCCACGATGCCGAAGATCAAGCACCTCGAGATCTATTACGGCACCGACGACTACGGCGGCGATTGCTCGGTCCAAGAAGTCATTCCGCTGCTCGGTCGCAGCGATCTGCCGAAGCTCGAGTACCTCGGCATCAAGAACTCCGAGTTCGCGAACGACATCGCCGCAGCTGTGGTCGGCAGCAAGCTCGTCAAGCAGCTCAAGGTGCTCGACCTGTCGCTCGGCACGATGACCGACGAAGGTGCGCAGGCGCTCGCCGCCGGCAAGGCCGCGCTCGCGCACCTCGAATGCCTCGACCTGACTCGGAACTATCTGACGAAGGACGGCATCAAGGCCGTGAAGGGCATCTGCGCGAAGGTCATCACCGCCGATCAGGAAGAAGCCGACGGCGACTATCGCTACGTGTCGATCACCGAGTGATCGTCGTCGGGAATCCGGCGAATCGCCGGGTCGCGATGTTTCAAGCCGCGCTCGACGCCGAGGGCCGGCCGGCCGCACAGGTGGTCGCGTGGCGCGAGCTGATCGCGCCCGGCGCGCCGGCGAAGTTGCTCGGCGACGCACGCGATCTGGTGCGAATCGATTCGTCGGGGGAAGACGACGAGGTCGAGCGCGGCTTGCTCGCGCGCGGCGGTGCGCCACCTGTGCCGCCGTATCAGCTCGGCCGCATCGATCACCCTCGCCTGCTCCATCGCGGCTTCGTCGCGGTGCTCGGCGAGATCGAAGCCGCGACGCGGCAGGCTCGCCACGTCCAGCCACCGTCGGCGATCCGCTTGCTGTTCGATAAAGCCGAATGCTCGCGGCAATGGCGCGCGCTCGGCGTCCCGATGCCCGAGGTGATCGACAACGTCCGGTCACCGGACGATTTGCGCGAGCAGATGCGTGCGCACGGCTGGCCGACCGTCTTCGTCAAGCTGACCAGCGGATCGTCGGCGTCGTGCGTCGCGATGTTCACGCACACGCGCCGTGGCGAGCACGCGATCACGACGATCGAAGATACCGGCCGCGCGCGCTTCAACACGCGCAAGCTGCAGCGACTGACCACGACACCGCAGATCGATCGCACGCTCGGCTTCATCCTCGACGAAGGCGCGCACGTCGAACGCGCGATCGACAAGGCGCGCATCGACGACCGCTACTTCGATCTGCGCGTCGTCGCGATCGACGGCGTCGCGGCGTTCGTCGTGATGCGCACGTCGCCACACGAGATCACGAACCTCCACCTCGGCGGACTGCGCGGCGATGTCGACGCGCTGCGTGCGGCGATCGCGCCGGCTGCGTGGGAAGCGGCGATGGCAAGTGCCGTGCGCGTGCAACAAGCGAGCGGCGCGTTTCACGTCGGCGTCGATCTGATGTTCGAGCCGAACCTGCGCGATCACCGCGTGATCGAGGGCAACGCGTTCGGCGATCTACTCCCGAATCTGACGCGCGATGGAACGGACGTCTACGGCTGGCAGATCCGCAGGCTCGTGGGTACGGTGCGCGCATGAAGCATCGCAAGCTGGGTTCCCTCGAGGTCGGCGCGATCGGCCTCGGCTGCATGGGCATGTCGGCGTTCTACGGCCCGCGCGACGACGACGAGTCGACGAAGGTCATCCATCGCGCGCTCGAGCTCGGCGTGACACTGCTCGACACGGCCGACATGTACGGCCCGCACACGAACGAAGTGCTCGTCGGCAAGGCGATCAAAGGCAAGCGCGATCAGGTCGTGCTCGCGACGAAGTTCGCGATTCAAGTGGTCGACGGCCAGCGCCGGATCAACGGCAAGCCCGAGTACGTGCGCGAAGCATGCGATGCGAGCCTGAAGCGGCTCGGCGTCGATCACATCGACCTCTACTACCAACACCGCGTCGATTCGAGCACGCCGATCGAGGAGACGATCGACGCGATGGCCGGGCTCGTCAAAGCCGGCAAGGTTCGCCACCTCGGCATGTCGGAGGCGGCGAGCGCCACGATCCGGCGCGCGCACGAGGTCCATCCGATCACCGCACTGCAGACCGAATACTCGCTGTGGTCGCGCGATCCCGAAGACGACATCCTCGCGACGTGCCGCGAGCTCGGCATCGGCTTCGTCGCGTACAGCCCGCTCGGCCGCGGATTTCTCACCGGTCAGATCAAGCAATATGACGACCTCGCCGCCGACGACTTCCGGCGCGACAACCCGCGCTTCCAGGGCGCGAACTTCGCGAAGAACTTGCAGCTCGTCGATCGCGTCACGCAGCTCGCGACGCAAAAGGGCTGCACGCCGGGCCAGCTCGCGCTCGCGTGGGTGATGGCGCAAGGCGACGACATCGTGCCGATTCCCGGCACGAAGCGCCGCGCATTCCTCGAGGAGAACCTCGGCGCGGAACGCGTGCAGCTGAGCAAGCAAGAGCTCGCGACGATCGACGACATCGCGCCGAAAGGTGCGTTCGCCGGCGAGCGCTATGCGGCCGCGGCGATGCCGACGCTCAATCGCTAAGCGATCACGTTCAGGCGAACGCCGCCCGCGCGCGCTTCCGGCACCGGCACGCGCTCGAGCAAGCCGCCGGCGTAGACCTTGTCGAGCTCGAGGTAATCGAGGTGGACGTAGCCGATGTGGCAATGGCAATCGACTTGCGTGCACGCGCGTGGTCGGAGCGCGCGCTCCCAATCAGCGTCGTAGATATTGCCGATCGTCTCGCTGATGAAGTGACAGCGCCGCATCGCGCCATCGCCGTCGACGGTGATCGCGCGACTACCAGCGCCGCACGCGTTGCCGAGGCTCGCGTAGCGCTGGTTGTTGAGCTCGAACAGCGGATCGATCGCGCGCCACTGTGCGACTTCGTCGGCGGCATAGCCGAGCGCCTTGACCGCGTTGATCCACACGTACGTCGAAGCCGGCAGCGCGGCGCGCATCGCGACGGCGGCCGCGTGATGCTCGCGCTGGCCGACGACGCCGACCGAATAGCGCACGCCCGCGCGATCGAGCTGCGCGCACTTGGCGAGAAACTGCGCGTGCGACGTCCACTCGGGGTGGTACGTGCACCACAGCGCGACGCGATCGGCATCGCAGGCTGCGAGCCAGTCGAGCGAGCCCGACAAGTTCGTCTGCGCCGCGATCCGCGCGATCTGCGGCAATCGCGACAACCGCGCGAAGCCGTCCTGATACCAGCGCCGGATCATCGCCTCGCCCCACGGCGTGACGAGCACGCCGAGCTCGTCGCTCGCCGGTCGCGCGGCGAGCCAATCGCAGAAGCGCTGCCACGACGCGCGATCGCGATCGAGCGCGGCGCGATCGTCTTTGCGCTTCGCGAACGGGCAGTACTCGCAGCCGTAGTTACAGCTCGCGAGCGGGCCGCGATACAGGATATCGAGCTTCAAGCGAGCTCGTACTCCTGCATGCGCGCACGCACCGCGTCGGAGTACAGCCACGGGCCGATCGCGTCGGCGCGGGCGATCCCATCGCGCGTGAGCTGGAGCGTCGTCGCCGATTCGGTCGCGAACCCGTGCGGTGCGAGCTCGGCGAGCTCCGGAAAGTGCTCGAGCACGGGCGCACCGAACCGCGCGGCGTATGCGGCGAGGTCCAAGCCGTCGTCGGAGAGCAGCGACAAGATCAGCCAGCGCCGGCGTTGCTCGTCGGCATCGAGCACGAAGCCATAATCGGCGACGCCGAGCTCGGCATCGCTGCGCACGACCCAGCGATCGATGATCTCGCGCACGCCACGCGCACCGACGGCCCATTCGCTCGCGTAGTGCACGCCGCGCGTGTACGACCGCGCGCCACAGCCCAGGCCGATCATGCCGTCGTCCTGGCAGCAGTAGACCGGCGCCGCGGGCATCGCGCCGCGACGGAACATGCGCAGCGAGATCTGGCGATAGCCATGCGCGAGCAACTCGGTGCGTGCTTGCTCGTAGAGCTCGACGCGCACGCGATCGATCGCAAGGGCCTGCTTCTTGCCCAACGTCGTCAGCGGCCGCACGTAGAGCGGATAGAGGTAGACCTCTTCGGGCTTGTACTCGAGCGTCTGCGCGAGCGTGTGTTGCCACGTCGCCGGCGTCTGGCCGGGCAACCCGTACATCAGATCGACGTTGAGCGTGGCCGGCTTCGCGTCGCGGATCGCGCGCAGCGCGCGGTGGACCTCGCGGCTGTCCTGCGGGCGATTGACCGCGCGGCACTCGGTCTCGATGAAGCTCTGCACGCCCATGCTGATGCGATCGGCGCCGCCCGCGACGAGCACGCGTAGCCGATCGAGCAACGCAGTTTCCGGCGAGGTCTCGACCGACATCGGCACGCCTTTCGGCATGAACGCGAGCACGCGCTCGAGCTGATGCGCGTCGAGCAGCGTCGGTGTGCCGCCGCCGATCGCCGCGCGCGCGAACGCGAACGGGCCGCCGGATTCGAGTGCGCGTTGCGCGATCACGGCCTGGCGCTCGAGCGTCGCGAGATACGCGTCGACGAGCTCGGCAGGCGGCACGGGCCGCGTGAACAAGTTGCAGAACCCGCAGCGGTGCTCGCAGAACGGCACGTGCACGTACATGAACAGCGAATCGCGACGCGGCTCGGCCGCCCACAACGGCCCGAGCGGCAACGCCGGCTCGATCGCGCGATACGCGGTCTTGTGTGGATACGCGTAGACGTACGACGCGAAGCGCGTACCGGCGAGCGCCTCCGTCAAGCGCATAACACCTCGGCGTACGGGACAGTCGTCACGATCGGATGCGCGACGCGATGGCCGACGTAGCCGTCCTCGCCGTACAGCGTGCCGTGATCGCTGCACACGATCGCGAACAGCGGCGCGCGTCTTTTCAAGATCGAGAACAGGCGTGGCACGTGGGCATCGATATAGCGCAATGCCGCGGCGTGCGACGCGATCGTGTCGCGCGCCGGGCCGCCGGGTAGATAACAATGATTCGGCTGGTGCAGCGCCGAGACGTTGATGAACGTGAACGCGCGCTGATCGTCGGCCAGCGCTGCGAGCGATTGCTCGGCGCGATCGAGCTGATGCTCGAACGAGTGCGGATCGGTCACGCCCAACGCCGGCGACCAGTGCGCCTCGGCGAACATGCTCGGGAACACGCGGCCGAGCGGATTTTGCTGGTTGAAGAAGCCGACGCCGCCGATGCACAGCGTGTGATAGCCGCGCAGCGCGAGGCCTTCGACGATCGTCGCGCCTTCCAGGACATCGGTCTCGGCACCGATCGTCTCGCTCCCCGCGAACGCGAGCGCGAATCGGCGCGGATGACGACCCGGTGCGTCGGGCGTCGGCAAGAACCCGGCGAAGAACGCCGCATGCGACGCGAGGGTGAACGTGCCGGGCGCGTGACGGCGCTCCCACGTGCCAA
>DASXEF010000463.1:0-3626 GCA_036490255.1 Kofleriaceae bacterium | reverse complement strand
CATTTATCTCGCCGCTAACAAGGATCGACTCGTTGCAGCAATGACTGCAGGAACTCCCGAGGCGATCCGGTTCAAGCAAATGGTGGATAGCTGGGTCGCGGGCACGGATGTCTATGACTTCCCGCGTTGGAACGCGGCGCTGATGGGACAGCTCACCGGCGATCCGAAGTACTGCACGGCCGCGATCGCATCGATCGATGCCGACGTCACCGCGGCGAACACCGCGATCGCGGGCAACACCGCGCCGGTGGTCTCGCAAGACGATTATCTCGAGGTCGGCCCGGATCTCGCGGATCTCGCGCTGGTCTACGACTGGTGCCACGACACCGTGACGAGTGATCAGGCGAACACCTGGCTCACGTATGCGAACCAAGCCGTGCAGAACGTGTGGAACCCGAACACGGCGATGTGGGGAACCACGCCGTCGAGCTGGTCGGGCTGGGGCATCGACGATCCCGACGACAACTATTACTACTCGTTCCTGCGCGCGACGATGTTCCTCGGCCTCGCGGCTCACGGCGAGCACGACGGCATCGACGCGTGGCTCACGCAGTTCCACGACACCAAGCTCGAGAGCGAGCTGATCCCGAACTTCGACGCCGATCTCGTCGGCGGCGGATCGCGCGAAGGCACCGGCTACGGCGTGTCGCTGCGCAACCTGTTCGAGCTCTACGATTTCTGGGGCGCGTCGACGACCGAGAACATCGCGCAGCTCACGCCGCACACGCGCGCGTCGATGCTCAACTTCATCCACCAGGTACTGCCGACGATGGATCGCGTCGCGCCGACCGGCGATCAGTCGCGCGACTCGACGGCGTCGTTCTTCGACTACCACCGCCAGTTCCTGCAGGAGCTCGTGCATCTGTTCCCGACCGATTCGCTCGCCGGCGCCGCGCAGCAGATCATCGCGAACTGCAGCGTCCCGGCGATGACCGAAGAGTTCATGTACGCGTACGACTTCATGCTCGCGAGTGATCTGCCGGCGACCGGCCTCGATTCGCTCGGCACGACGTACTACGCGTCGGGCACCGGCCAGTTTTACTCGCGCAGCGGCTGGGACACGCACGCGACCTGGATCAACACGAACATGGGCCCGTATACCGAATCGCACGCGCACCAAGATCAGGGCGCGCTGATGATCTACAAGGACGGTTGGCTCGCGTACGACCCGGTCGTCGATTCGAAGTCGGGCTTGACCCAGACCGTCGACGAGCACGGCACGTTGCGCGTCGTGCAGAACGGCACGCCGGTCGCGCAGATGGTCGGTAACAACTCGACGCTGCTCGCGCTTCACGCCGGCACCGGGTACTCGCATGTCGCCGCCGACATGACGGCACTGCAAAACGGCCAAGCGACGAAGATGCAGCGCGAGATCGTCTATCTGCCGCCGAGCACCGTCGTGATCTACGACCGCGCGACCACGCCGTCGGGCAACTCGCAGGTGTGGTCGCTCGCGTTCCCGGCGTCGCCGTCGATCAGCGGCGCGTCGACGACCGTCACCGCATCGGGCCACACGCTCAACATCCAGCGCCTCGCTCCGGCCGGCGCGAGCGCGGCGTCGTACAGCTACGCGGCGAACAACAGCGACTTCACCAACGGCTATCGCCTCGACGAGACGATGGCCGGCGGCGACAACCGCTGGCTGCACGTCGCGACGATCGACGGTTCTGCGACGAACGTGTCGTCGAGCGATGGCAACACCGTGAGCCTGACCTTGGCGAACGGCACGACGGCGACCGTCGCGTTCAACGCCAACGCCGTAGGTGGCACGCTGACCCTCGGATCTCAGACAATTCCGTTGACTGCGACCATCGACACACTCCCGCAGTAGTTCTTACGTGACTCGGGCTCGGGGTCCTGATATTTCGGGAACCTATGCGGAAGCTGTTGGTTTTGGTTGCAGTGGCGGCGTGTAGCAGCAAAAGCGGCGATCCGGGCCCGAGCCTGTCGACCGACCATCCGCGGATCTACATCGCGGCGAACAAGGATCGACTCGCCGCGGCGCTGCAAGCAGGCACGCCGACGGCGACGCGGTTCCAGAAGATGGTCGACAGCCAGCTCAACGGCGGCGACGTCTACGACTTCGAAAACTGGAACGCGGCGCTGCTCGGCCAGCTCACCGGCGACGCGAAGTACTGCACGTTCGCGGTCAAAGCGATCGACTCCGAAGTGATGATGGCGCAGTCGGCGATCGCGGGCGGTAGCACGCCCGATGTCTCGAGCGACGATTACCTCGACGTCGGCGACGACATCGGCGATCTCGCGCTGGTCTACGACTGGTGTTACGACACGCTGACGTCGGATCAGCGCACGTCGTGGCTGTCGTACGCGAACCAAGCCGTCACGAACGTGTGGAACCCGGATTCGGCGACGTGGGGCGGCAGTGCCGCATCGTGGGACGGCTGGGCGATCGACGATCCCGACGACAACTACTACTACTCGTTCTTGCGCGCGACGATGCTGCTCGGCCTTGCCGCTCACGGCGAATACGACGGCATCGATCAGTGGATCACCGAGTTTCACGACACCAAGCTCACGAACGAGCTCGTGCCGAACTTCGACATGAACCTCGTCGGCGGTGGCTCGCGCGAAGGCACCGGCTACGGCGTCTCGCTGCGCGATCTGTTCGAGCTCTACGACTTGTGGTCGGCATCGACGACGGAAGACATCGCGACGATGACGCCGCACACGCGCGCGTCGATGCTCGACTTCATTCACCAGGTCGTGCCGACGCTCGATCGCGTCGCGCCGACCGGCGATCAGTCGCGCGATTCGACCGCGTCGTTCTTCGACTACCACCGCATGTTCTTGCAGGAGCTCGTGCACCTGTTCCCGACCGATCCACTCGCCGCACCCGCGCTCGCATTGCTCCAGCAATGCAGCGTGCCGGCGATGACGGAAGAGTTCATGTACGTCTACGACTTCATGCTCGACAGCGACACCGCGCCGACTTCGCTCGACGGTCTCGGCACCACGTACTACGCGCCCGGCACCGGCCAGTTCTATTCGCGCAGCGGTTGGGACACCCACGCGACGTGGATCAACACGAACATGGGCCCGTACACCGAGTCGCACGCGCACCAAGATCAAGGCGCGCTGATCATCTACAAGGACGGCTATCTCGCGTACGACCCCGTGATCGACTCGCACTCGGGGTTGCCGCAAGACGTCGACGAGCACGGCACGATCCGCGTGGTCAAGAACGACAAGCCGGTCGCGCAGGCGGTCGGCAACGCGTCGACGTTGCTCGCGCTCCACGCCGGCACGGGCTACGTGCACGTCGCCGCCGATCTCACCGCGCTCGAAGGCAGCGCCGCGACACTCTTGCAGCGCGAGATCGTCTATCTCCAGCCCGATACCGTCGTGATCTACGACCGCGCGACCACCCCGGCCGCGAACCAGCAGGTGTGGTCGCTCGCGTTCCCGGCGACGCCGACGATCAGCGGCGCGACCACGACTGTCACCGCATCCGGTCACACGTTGAACGTGCAGCGGCTCGGCCCGGCCGCGGCGACGTCATCCGTCTACGATTTCACCCAGAACAGCGACTTCTCGAACGGCTTCCGGCTCGACGAGACGATGGCCGGCGGCGATAACCGCTGGCTGCACGTCGCGACGATCGACGG
>DASXEF010000459.1:0-6671 GCA_036490255.1 Kofleriaceae bacterium | reverse complement strand
CGATCGGCCGCTCCGTCGACGCGATCGTGGTCGTCACCACGGCTCCCGAAACCCTTTTGCCTGTACCGGAGTCACAACCGATCGCCGGTGCACATTTGGTGAGCCGCGTTGCAGAGCTGTTGATCAACGAACGGCTGTATCGAGATCTGCGCGAGGCAACGCACGTCAACGCGCAGCTACACGCGCTTGCTGCATTGCGCACCACCCACGGCGACGCGGCAATTGACGACGTGATCGCCGCGATCGGCTGGCAGGACCGTCGCGAAGTCGACATCGTCACGATCCGGCCGAGCGAATCGCTCTCCGGAACGGCATTCTCGGGCTTCTTCGATCGCGCGCTGCGCGAGCGCTACATCGCGTTGGGGCGATCCGATGCCGATCAGATCCTCGACGCGGCGTCTCTATCCGTGAGCGAGTGACAGGTCGCTTAACAGACTCGACACGACACTCCGCTTGAGGTCGAGCCGGTACGCGCGATACACGTTCGCACATGAAAACATCTCTCGCGTCACTGGGTGTGTGTGTGGCCTTCGGGCTGGCGGGCGGCGTGGCCCACGCCGATACCGATCTCGGTCCTTCGGCGGCGACTCAGACCGTGTCCGGATCGCTGATCCTCAAGGTCAACAATCCGAACGCGCTCGAGGCGTATGTCGCGGCATCGAGCACGCCGGGCAGCTGGCTCTATCACCAGTTCATCTCGACCAGCGAGTTCACGCAGGTGTTCTCGCCGAGCAAGGGCGACATCGCGCGGATCACGAGCTTCCTCGCGAGCAACGGCATCACGGTGACCGAGGTCTACGCCGATCGGTTGCTGATCAAGGTCAGCGGCCCGGTCGCCGCGTTCGATCAAGTGTTCCAGACCGAGATGCACGACTTCGCCGACGGCGCTCATCGCTATCACCGGCCGAGCCACGCGCCGCAGATTCCAGTGCTGTATCGCGATCTGCTGTACGTCGTCGCAGGTCTCGACGAGAGCGCGTCGTTCAAATCGCATCGCGTCAACGGCAATGCGATGTCGTTCAACCAGCGCGCGGCCGTGCTGCCGAAGCCCGGCTCGACCGCGACCGGCGTTCCCGGCGACTACACCGTCGGTGACTTCGCGAACAACTACGACGTCAACGCGGTCTACTCGGACCACATCGACGGCCGCGGCCGCACGATCGGCATCGCGACGCTCGCCGGCTTCGATCCCAACGACGCGTACACGTACTGGTCGATGATCGGCCTGCCGGTCAAGGCGAACCGCATCTCGCAGGTCCACGTCGACGGCGGCGGCGTGATCAGCGCCGACGCGGGCACCGGCGAGACCTGCCTCGACGTCGAGCAATCGGGCGGCATCGCGCCGCAGGCGAAGATCGTCGTCTACGACGCGCCGAACACCGATGCCGGCTTCATCGACGTGTTCTACAAAGCGGTCTCCGACAACACCGTCGACACGCTGTCGGTGAGCTGGGGCGGCAGCGAGCTGTTCTATTACGCGGCCGTCGGCGGCACCGACGAGACCGGCGAGCTCCTCGCGTTCCACCAGATCTTCCTCGAGGGCGCCGCGCAGGGCATCTCGATGTTCGCGTCGGCCGGCGACGACGGCGCCTACGATCTCTCCGGCATCCAGGGCCTATCGCCGGTGCTGTCGGTCGACGTGCCCGCCTCGGATCCCGCGATCGTCGCGGCAGGCGGCACGACCACGCCCGCGTCGATGGATTTCGGCGGCCCGACGCCGCTCGTGATCTCGCAAGAGCAAGTCTGGGGCTGGGACTATCTCGCGACCTACTTCCTCGACACGTTCGGTGAAGACATCACCGACGAGGTCTATCCGGGCGGCGGTGGTGGCGGCGTCAGCATCTTCTGGCCGGCGCCGTTCTATCAACAGATCACGCCGGGCGTTCGTCGCACCGAGCCGAACCAGAGCGTGATCTACGACGACGGCGACGGCACGGGCCCGCAGGATCTGATGGATCTGCCGGCGCACTTCGCGGGGCGCAACCTGCCGGACGTTTCGTTCGACGCCGATCCGGAGACCGGTTACTTGCTGTACTCGACGCCCGACGGCGGCTTGCTCGCCGGTTACGGCGGCACGAGCTTCGTCGGTCCGCAGCTCAACGGCGTGACGACGCTGATGGGCCAAGCGGCCGGCACGCGGTTCGGCCTGCTCAACCCGCTGCTCTACGTCGTCAAGGCGACGGTCGGCTATCGCGGCGGCTCGCCGCTCGTCGACATCACCGCGGGCGACAACTGGTTCTACAAGGGCGTGCGCGGCTACGACCCGGGCGCCGGCCTCGGCGTGCTCGACGTCGCGAAGCTCGTCGGCATCGTCTCCGGCCGCTAACGCGTCCGGATTTCATGGGAGCCCACGAGATCCGCGATAGCGTACGGGGATGAACCTCGAAGCCACTCGTCCCGCTCATTGTCACGCGCGCGCGACCCGTTTACTCGGCGAGGTCGCGCTCGTACGCGACGAGCTCGGCCGGAGCGAAGATGCTCGCCCGGTCGCCGAGCTCACCGACGGCAAGCCGCGCGATTGCTACTTCGAAGCGATCGCGAGCTGGCACAAGGCAGCGCGGCTCGGCGCCGAAGTCGGTGCGCCCGCGGTGCGGTTCGCGCACGCGACGCCGCCGATCAAGGACATCCAGCCCGGCCACGTGCTCGAAGTGATCGACGCGGTGATCGCGCAGCTCGCTGCGATCAAGGCGGCCGTCGGAATTCGCGAGTCGGCGAGCGAGCCGCAGGTCGGCGACGCGTCGCCGGGCGACGTGCTGTCGGCGCTGATCCGCGTCAACCGCCAGCTGTCGCGGTCGCTCGAGCGGCCGTTCGCGCCGAGCGATTGCTATCGCGTGGTCGCGCTCGCGTCGGCGTACGCCGCGCGGATGGGCTCGCCGCGTGCAGAGCTCGAGCCGTTCGAGCGCAAGCGCGAGCCGCGGCATTGCTTCGAGCACTTGCTGGCGTGTCATCACGCGGCGAGCGCGGCGATCGCGAAGCGCGGCCAACCGATCACCGCGGCGCGCGGCGTGCCGAATGAAGTGCTGCCCGGCGATGTCTACGATCTCGCGAGCGTCGTGCTCGCCGAGGTCGCGTTCTTGTGGTCGCTCACGCCGAACGCGGCGCCGGTGCACGCGTTCGAGCCGGAGCCGACCGGGTTTCGCTTGCCGGCGCACGTCGATCAGCTCGCGCGTACGTTGCACGCGCAGCTCGGCAAGCTCGCGTGACGACGTCGTGACGACGCAGTGCGAGATCGTGACGACCGCGCGTGCGCGTGCGGCTAGCGTGATCGCATGCGTATCGTCATCGGACTCGTCGCACTGACATCGATCGCGGCTGCAAATCCGCGCTACACGCGAGCGCAGGTCGCGCCACCGCCGGTCGCAGCCGTCGCTGCGCGAACGTCGCCGCCGCCGCCACCTGCGAACAAGCCGGCGATCGCCGCCGATAAGGCGATGCACGTCGAAGAGCTCGCCGATCCCATCCATCGCGATCAGGCGGCGCTGCTCGAAGGGCTCGTGCGCGACACGCCCGATGACGATCCGCAGAAGGCCGATATCATCTTTCGGCTCGCCGAGCTCTACGCGATGCAAGCGCGGCTGTGGCGGCTCGAAGCGTTCAAACGGTGAAGATCGCCGTGCCCCAGGTGAAGCCGGAGCCGAACACCGTCGACATGATGCGGTGACCGCGCGCGATCTTGCCTTCGCGCCGCCACAAGTCGATCGTGAGCGGCACGCTCGCCGCGCTCGTATTGCCGAAGCGATCGATCGAGCTCAGCACCTTGTCGGCGGGAACCTGCGCGAGCTCGACGACCTTTTCGGTCAGCCGCTGATTCGCTTGATGCGGCACGAACCAATCGATGTCGCTCCAGCTCATCCGCGCGGCATCGAGCGCCGCGCGCGCCGATGCGACCATGCCGTTCACCGCCGCGCGATACACGCGCTTGCCGTCCATGTGCGGATACAGATCGGTGCCGTCGAAGTACGGCAGGTGCTTGATGTCGAAGATTTTCAAGTACAGATCCATCGCGCCGCTCCCGTCGGCGTGGACGTTCGTGTAGACGATGCCGCTCGCGCGATCGTCGGTCTCGCTCGGGCCGAGCACGACGGCGCCGGCACCATCGCCGAACAGCACGGTGACCTCGCGACCTCGCGTCGAGAACTCGAGTGCGTGGCTGTGCAGCTCGGCGCCGATCAGCAAGATCCGGCGATACGTGCCGGCGCGCACGAACGCGTCGGCGAGCTGCAGGCCGTAGACGAATGCCGAGCATTGCTGGCGCACGTCGAAGCACGCGCAGTTGCCGGCCGCGATGCCGAGCTTGGTCTGCACGATCACGGCGGTGCCGGGAAAGTGGAAGTCGGGCGACAGCGTGCCCAAGATGATGCAGTCGATCTCGTGCGGCTCGAGCTTGGCGTCGCCGAGCGCGCGCTTCGCGGCGTGCACCGCGAGGTCGCTCGTCGCGACGCTGCCGTCGTTCGGCACGTAGCGCCGCGTCTCGATCCCGGTGCGTTGACGGATCCACGCGTCGTCGGTGTCGATCGTTCGCGTGGTCTGGCGCTCGTGGCGCGCGTTCAAGTGCGCGAGCTCGTCGTTGTCGACGACGCGATCGGGCACGTAGCCGCCGAGCCCGAGGATCTTCGTGCGGATCATAGTGCGCGCAGCCGACCCGCGTGATCGAGGCGATAGCGCCGGCCGCGCCAGCCGACCTCGTGGTTGAGCTTCGTGCTCAACGCGACGCCGCTCGCGAGAAACGGCAGTATGGCGGCGAGCCAGTAGAACCGC
The DNA here is from genome assembly GCA_036490255.1 of Kofleriaceae bacterium. Taxonomy (GTDB): domain Bacteria; phylum Myxococcota_A; class Polyangia; order Haliangiales; family Haliangiaceae; genus JABFXX01. The sequence goes on along the minus strand of DASXEF010000459.1, from coordinate 1,913 downwards.
GGCGCGATCGGCGAGCCGCCGAGCGCGGTCGAGAGCCGCACCTGCGAGGCGACGAACGCGGCGAGCGCGAGCGCGCCGGCCGCGATCACCCACGGGCTGCCGATCGCGATGCCGGCGATCGTCGTCGCCCACGCGCCGAAGCCGGGAACCGCTCGCATCCAGCCCGCAGTCTTGAACGCGGTCGGCAGGCCGCTCTGCGAGAAAAAGATCCATTTTCGAAACACGCGCAAGAACTCGCCGAGCGCCATGCCGCCGATCACGACCGGCACGCGCGTCGAGCACGTGACGTTCGCGAACCCGTGCTCGATCATTTTGCGGCCGAGAAACATATCGTCGACGAGCTCGCCCTCGGCGGCACGCATCGTACCGATCGCGGCCAGCGCGGTCGCGCGGATCAGCATCAATTGCCCCATCGCGAACGGCACTTCGCCTCGCTCGCCTGCGACACGATCGACCGCGGCGCCGTACCACGCGTTGACAAGCAGCTCGTAACCGACATCGCCCGCGTGAACGTCTTCCGCGACCGCCACCGTGGGTGCGAACGCGATGCCGTTGCGCGGATCCGATTCGAGCAAGGCGACGAGCTCGCGCACGAGGCCCTTTTGCGGCCGGGTGTCGGAATCGGAGAACGCGAGCACGTCGGCGTCGACCAGCTCGGCGCCGCGGATCATCTTGTGGATCTTGCCGGTGCGTTGTGGCGGCGGTGCGCCGGTGAGCACGATCCGTGCGCGCAGATGAGGATGGCGCGCGATCGCAGCCTCGACGAGCGGAAAGCTCGGATCGTCGGCATCGTCGAGCAGAAACAGGTATTCGACCGGGCCTGGATAGTCACTGTCGAGCAGCGCATCGAGGTTCTGGGCGGCGCCCGGATCGAGCCCGCGGATCGGGCGCAACACCGCAAGCCGCGGCCAGCGCGACGGCTCGGCGCGCGGCCGCACGTGCATGCGGAGCGCGAGCCAGCGATGGTGGATCGCGATCACCGCGACCAGGCCGAGACCGAGCAACTGCAACGCGAACGACAGCGACATCGATCGACGCGACTGCAATGCATCGGCCACGCGCGGATCGTGCTCGCGCGCGTCGCGGTGTCGGATTCCCGAGCAGCGCTGTCGAACATTTCGTCAGCGTCGTCGGGAAATCTCCACATTCATTGCTCGGCGAGCAACGACTCGGCACGCGCTGGCAACGATCGTCAGGCGCCGACGAGCGCGCGCAGATCGTCGGCGCGCATCGCGCCCGCACGCTCGCGCGCGACGTTGCCATCGACGAAGACCTTGAAGCTAGGGATTGCACTGACGCCGTAGCGGCGCGCGAGCTCGGGCACTCGCTCGGTGCTGACCTTCACCACGACGGCTTTGCCCGCGAGCGCCGCGGCGACTTTGCCGACTTCGGGCGCGACCATCCGGCACGGTCCGCACCACGATGCCCAAAAATCGACGAGCACCGGCACGGTCGCATCGCGGACGATCGCGTCGAACGCCGCTACATCGTCGATCTCGATCGGCGACGCGCTCGGCGCGAGCGCGTGCTTGCAGCGGCCGCACACGCCTGCGTCGGCGAGGTGGCCGGCGGGAATGCGGTTCTTGGCGCCGCAGGACGGGCAGGTACGCACCATGACGCGACCAACATGCGCATCGCCGAGGCTCCGGTCACCGCGCCGAATGGCTAGGTCGACTACAGTGCCGCGATGGCGATCGTCGTGCTCGGCATGCACCGCAGCGGCACGAGCTGCATCGCCGGCATGATCGAAGCCGCCGGGCTCGCCTCGGCGGGTGACGCGATCCGCAACTGGGACAACGCGCGCGGTCACTTCGAGATGAAGCGGGCGGTGCGGCTCGACGATCGCGTGCTCGCGCACAGCGGCGGCCACTGGCTGGCACCGCCGAGCGCGGTGCGCTGGACCGACGAGCACG
>DASXEF010000413.1:0-8536 GCA_036490255.1 Kofleriaceae bacterium | reverse complement strand
CGCCGCCGGCGGCAGGCCTCGCGTACACGCACGTGCGCGTGCTCGACGTCGAGCACGGTAAATGGATCCCCGATCAAACCGTCGTGATCGTCGGCGACACGATCCGCGCGGTCGGTCCGAAGCCGCCGATTCCCGCCGGTGCCGAGGTGATCGATCTCGCCGGCAAGGCGGTGATGCCTGGTCTCGTCGACATGCACTCGCACACCGATCGCGACAGCGCCTTGCTCGACATCGCGGCCGGCGTGACGACCGTGCGCGACGTCGGCAACGACCCCGATTTTCTCGACGATCTCAAGGCGCACTTCGACGACGGCAGCGCAGTCGGCCCGCACATCGTGCGCATGGGCTTCATCGAAGGTCGTGGTCCGAAGGCGGCGTCGAGCAGGGTCACGGCGATGACGCCCGACGAGGCGAAGCAAGCCGTCGAATTCTTCGCGAAGCGCCACTACGACGGCATCAAGATCTACAACTCGGTGCCGGTCGAGCTCGTGCCGCTACTCGCGAGCGAAGCGCACAAGCGCAACATGCTCGTGATCGGTCACATCCCGGTGCACATGCTCGCGCACGAAGCGGTCGAGGCCGGCTACGACGGCATCGAGCACATCAACATGCTCGTTCTCAACTTCGTCGCGACGCACGACACCGATACGCGCGACACGACGCGCTTCACGTTGCCCGCCGACAAGGCCGCCGATCTCGATCTGACGAGTCAGCCCGTCAAAGACTTCATCGCCGAGCTCGCGAAGCATCAGACGATCATCGATCCGACGCTGTCGGTGTTCGAAGGCATGTTCCTCGACGAGCCGGGCAAGCTGCCGCCGGCTCGCGCGGCGACGGTCGCACGGTTGCCGAGCCAGCTCGCGCGGTCGTTCTTGACCGACGTGCTGCCGAACGCGCACGACATGCACGCGCGGTACGCGGTGTCGTGGGCGAAGATGCTCGCGCTCGTCAAGTTGCTGTGGCAGGCGAAGGTGCCGATCGTCGCAGGCACCGATATGACCGGCGGCGTGTTCCTGCAATACGAGCTGAGCCAGCTTGTCGGCGCCGGCATTCCGATCGCCGACGTGCTGCGCGCGGCGACGCTCGGCTCCGCGCGTGCGATGCGCCAGGACAACGTGTTTGGCACGATCGCCGCGGGCAAGCGCGCCGATCTGATGGTCGTCGACGGTGATCCGCTCGCCGACATCTCGCAGGTTCGCAAGATCGTGAGCGCGATGCGCAGCGGCGTGATCTACGACTCGGCGATGCTGTTCGCGGCCGCGTCGGTCACGCCGTAATTTCACCAACGCGATGAGCGATTCGCGTCATCATCGCGCGATGCCGCCATCTCGCCGCGAGCTCCTGCAAATGTCGGCGGCCGCGATGCTCGTGCCCGCCTGCGCGCGGAAGTCGCAGGCGAAGAGCGACGTGGTGCGCGTCGCCAGCGTGCTCACGACCGTCGAAGGCAATCTCTTGCCGGAGCTCGTGCGCACGTTCGACGGCCACGTCGACGTCGCAGCCGGCGGCGACGTCTACGGTGCCGCGCGCGCGGGCCACGTCGATCTCGTGATCTCGCACTACGGTCACCGCGACGCCGAGCAGTTCGTGCTCGACGGGCTCGGCGAATTTCCCCGCACGATCTGCTCGAACCAGCTCGCGCTGCTCGGTCCAGCATCGGATCCGGCGAAGATCCGCGGCCTCGTCGATGCCGCCGAGGCGTTCCAGCGCATCGCCGATTCGAAGAGCCCGTTCCTGCTCAACGATCTCGACGGCATTCGCTACCTCGCCGAGATCTTGTGGCACGCGATCGGCCGGCCGTCCCGCGACGGCTGGTGGCTCGATCCCAAGGAGCAAAAGGAAGACGCGATGCGCCGCGCGGCGCAGCTCGGCGCGTACACGTTCTGGGGCTTGACGCCGTTCTTGCGCACGCGCGTCGCACTCGAGCCGCTCGTGCTCGCCGATCCGCTGCTCCAGCGCTTGATGGTTTCGGTCGTCGTGCGCACTCCAGGCGCGAACCTCGACGGCGCGCACGCGCTGCAAGATCATCTGTTGTCGCCCGCGACGCAGGCACTCATTCGCACGACGCGCTATCCGAGCGACCAGCACATCTGTTGGGTGCCTGCGGGACGCCACAATCGCACCGCCGTGCTGCCGAAAGTTTAGGGCGCGGCCCAGCTCGCGCGCGTGACCTGCACGCCTTTGCGGATCTCGTCGCCGTTCGCGGTGAAGATGCCTTTCGCGATCTCGTCCGGCCCGACGAACGGCACGTTGCGAACGTGGTTGCCGCCGCCGATCGGCAGGTTCATCACGCCTTCGTGGGATTCTTGAGTCGACCACAGGTTGCGATATCGGCCGACCTCCGCGAAGTCACTCGAACGTCGCCCGGCAGATCGATTCGCCGTGCGGCGTGCGCAGTTTCCCGAAGCCGATCCGCTCGACCGAGCGCACGCGCTCGATTTATGTCCGCGATCACCGCGCTCGCGCGGCATGCGACTTGAAGCGTGAGACATTCGTGGCTGTCACTTCGATCAATCAAGCACGCAAGCTCCGGATCGCGCAGGTCGCGCCACTGCACGAGAGCGTGCCGCCGGCGCTCTACGGTGGTACCGAAAGGATCGTGTCGTATCTCACCGAGGAGCTCGTCGCGCTCGGCCACGACGTCACGCTGTTCGCGAGCGGTGATTCGGAATCACGCGCTCGCGTGATCAGCCCGGTGCCGCGCTCGCTGCGCCTCGCGCAAGTCGCCGACACGCTCGCGTCTCATTATCTGATGCTCGAAGACGTGTATCGCCGCGCCGACGAGTTCGACGTCGTGCATTTTCACCTCGACTATTTGCACTTTCCGCTGACGCGGCTGCACTCGATCGCGAACGTCACCACGCTGCACGGCCGGCTCGACATGCCGCATCTGCCGCCGCTCTACGACGAGTATCGCGAGATGCCGGTGATCTCGATCAGCGAATCGCAGCGCGAGCCGCTGGCGAACGCGAGCTGGGCCGCCACCGTTCCGCACGGGCTGCCGCTCGACCTGCACCGCGAAGGCGAGGGCGGCGACTACCTCGCATTCGTCGGCCGGATCTCACCCGAGAAGCGTCTCGATCGCGCGATCGCGATCGCCGAAGCGACCGGATGCAAGCTCAAGGTCGCCGCGAAGATCGATGCCGCCGACGCCGAGTACTTCAAGCGCGACATCGCGCCGCTGATGACGAAGCGCTGCGTCGAGTTTCTCGGCGAGATCGACGAACGCGAAAAGGGCGAGCTGTTGCGCGGCGCACGTGCGCTGCTGTTCCCGATCGATTGGCCCGAGCCGTTCGGGCTCGTGATGATCGAAGCATTTGCGTGCGGCACGCCGGTGATCGCGTATCGCCGCGGCTCGGTGCCCGAAGTCATCGATGAAGGCGTGACCGGCTTTATCGTCGACGACCTCGCGCAGGCGATCGCCGCGGTCGGCAAGCTCGATACACTGTCGCGTCACGCGATTCGCGAACGCTTCGAGGAGCGGTTTTCCGCGGCTCGGATGACCAACGATTATGTCGACATCTACCGCAACATCATCGACGCCCATCACCGCACTCGAGCCGAGTCACGACTATCACATCCTGGCCACCAGCTCGCGAGCGGATGAGCGCACTCGCGTCGTCAAACACGACGAGAGCTTCGGCGTCTTCGATCCCGCGGGAATGATCCGCGCCGATCCAGGCGGCGAGCTCGGCATCTATCACCGCGGTACACGATTCTTGTCGATGCTCGAGCTCGCGATCGCGCGGCGCGCGCCCGTGCTACTCGGCTCGACCGTGCGCAACGACGGCGTACTCGTCGCGCACCTGGGCAGTCCCGATATTCCCGATCTCGCCGGCGGCGCGCTCGAACGCGATCAGATCCATATCGAGACCACGAGCTTCTTGTGGAATGGCACGTGGCACGCGCGGCTCGCCGTCCACAACTACGCACGTCGCGAGATCCAGATTCCACTCGCGATCGTGTTCGCGGCGGATTTTGTCGACGTGTTCGAAGTCCGCGGCGTCAAACGCGTGCGCCGCGGCACGATGCGGGCGCCGGTCGTCGAAGCGTCGCGCGTCACGCTCGGCTACGACGGCCTCGACAATCACGCGCGGCTGACGCGCCTCGAGCTGACGCCCGCGCCGCGCACGATCACCGGCCAGCACGCCGAATACATCGTCACGCTCGCACCCGATCAGGAAATGTCGATCGACATGTGCGCCGTGTTTTGCATCGACACGACTCCCGCGCATTGCGAATTCGATCAAGCGCTCGCACGCGCGACCGCCGACGCCGGCTCGCGCGCGTTGCAAACCGCGCACGTCGACACGCCGAACGAGCTCGTCGACGCGTGGCTCGAGCGCTCGACCGCCGACGTCCAAATGATGCTGACGCAAACCGCATACGGCATGTATCCGTACGCCGGTGTGCCCTGGTACTCGACGCCGTTCGGCCGCGACGGGATCATCACCGCATACGAGATGCTGTGGCTCGATCCGAGCCTCGCGCTCGGCGTGCTGCAATTTCTCGCCGCGACGCAAGCCACCGTCGACGAGCCCGAGCGCGACGCCGAGGTCGGCAAGATCATCCACGAAGCGCGCCTCGGCGAAATGGCCGCGCTCGGCGAGATTCCGTTCGGCCGCTACTACGGCTCGGTCGACGCGACGCCGCTGTTCGTCGTGCTCGCCGCCGCGTATTGGCGCCGCACCGCGGATCGCGCCGCGATCGCCGCGTTGTGGCCGCACATCCAACGCGCGCTCGCATGGATCGACACGTACGGCGATCGCGACGGCGACGGCCTCATCGAGTACGCCGCGAACAGCTCGCGCGGCCTGGTCTCGCAGGGCTGGAAGGATTCGTTCGACGCGATCAGCCACGCCGACGGCTCGCTCGCGCGCGCGCCGATCGCGCTGTGCGAAGTGCAAGGTTACGTCTACGCCGCACGTCGCGGCGCCGCCGACCTCGCGCGCGCGCTCGGCTTCGCGACCGATGCTCAGCGCCTCGACGCGCAAGCCGACGATATCCGCACCAAATTCGAGCGCGCGTTCTGGTCCGATTCGCTGCGGACCTACGTGCTCGCGCTCGACGCCGACAAGAAACCTTGCGAAGTGCGCGCATCGAACGTCGGCCACCTGTTGTGGAGCGGCATCGTCGATCCGCAGCGCGCACTGCTCGCCGCCGAAGCGCTGTTCGCGCCCACGTCGTTCTGCGGCTGGGGCATCCGCACGCTCGACGCGAGCGCATCTCGCTTCAATCCGATCTCGTATCACAACGGATCGATCTGGCCGCACGACAACGCGCTGATCGCCGCCGGCCTCGCGCGCTACGGCTTCAAGCAGCGCTGCGCGCAACTGTTCGGCGCGTTCGCCGATGCGAGCCATCACTTCGATCTGCACCGCATGCCCGAGCTGTTCTGCGGCTTCGATCGCGCGAGCTCCGAAGGCCCGACGCTGTATCCGGTCGCGTGCGCTCCGCAGGCGTGGTCGGCCGGCAGCGCGTTCCTCTTCATGCAATCGTGCCTCGGCGTATCGATCGACGCGCCCGCGCGCCGCGTGATCCTCGATCGCCCGCAACTACCGGCGAGCATCGGCTCGGTCACGATCCGCGGCCTACGCGTCGGCGACGCGACGCTCGATCTCGCGTGCTATCGCCACGGTGACGACGTCAGCGTGAGCCTCGAGCACCGCACCGGCGACGTCGAGCTGTCGGTCGTGAAGTAAGCGGCGTCGAGACCTATGCTAGGGTGACGCGACGCGAGCGTGGTGGAATTGGTAGACACGCAGGATTTAGGTTCCTGTGCTTAACCGCGTGGGGGTTCGAGTCCCCCCGCTCGCACCAACAACTTCGCCGGCTTACAAAAGTGGCGAAAGCCTTTTGGCGGCTCCGGAAACAGATCGACCGCGAATCGTTTCCGGAATCCTACGCACAGGATTCGGATCGCCGAGCTTCTGCACCACGCGACGTGTGGACATCCGCTTCTGCGTTCCAGGCTGCACGTAGTGCGCGTACGTGACCGCGGCCGACGTGTGGCCGAGGGCGTTCGCGACCGCGTGCGATGACACGCCCGCTTCCGTGGCGAGCGTCGCGTGCAAGCCTCGCAAGCTGTGCACGCATACGCGCGGGATGTTGGCCTCGTCGCAGAAGTCCTGGAGCCAGTGCCTCAGCCACTGGCGATCCCGCTTGCGACGCCGCTTCGTCAGGCCACGCGTGATGAGCTGTTCTTCTGGCGCGCGGTCTTTTGCTAGCGCCAGCAAGTACGGTCGCAGCAACGCGGGCACCTCGAGTGTACGGCGCGACCGCTTCGTCTTGCCGACCTCGATCCAGAGGAGACGTCCCTGGTCATCGAGATCGCGCACGACGCGATCAGTCACCTCCGACGCTCGCATGCCCATCAGCAGCGCCGTCAACACGCCGACGGCGGCATCGTTTCCGGCATTCGCCTTCGTGATGCACAACTCGACGAGCTTGCGCGCCTCGTCGATCCGCAACTGCTTCTTGCCGCGGTTGCGCTGGCCGAACGGGGTGACATCCGCCGCCGGGTTCGCATGCAACCAGCCCTGCTTCACGCACCACTTGCCGAACGTCTTGACCGCGACCAGCGAGTTGCGATGCGTGTCGACCGCCACCTGCTTGCACAGCTTGCCGTACAGCGCCTCGCAGTGCTTCAGCCGCAAGTCTTCGAGAAAGCCGCCGGTCTTCGCGTACGCGACGACCTGACCGTCGACCTTCTCGTCGAGCTCGAAGAACCGACGCAAATGCGTCTCCGCGCGCGAGGTCGTGCTGTCACGAAGCCCACGCTCGCGAAGCGAAGCAAGATGTGCGCGGATGGCGTCGCTCACGGTGCGTCCTGCGATCTCTTTCAGCAGCTCTTGTTTACGGCGCTTGGCTTCGGCCTCGGACTCGAACGTGAGGATGTGCCGGCCCTTGCTGTCGTCGAAGAACAGCCGCCAGCGCTGGTGATGTGGATACGGTCCATGAACACGTGCCTCTCTCTGTCGCATCTGAGAATTGCTTTCCCCGACAGCGACGATTTCCTGAGACGCAGGATTGCACGCGCGCGCATTCGCATCACCGATCTCCGACGGCAATGATGGGCTCTTCATCGAAGTCTCGCGCCGCCGGCGACGCGATCTGCGCGCGCAGATAGTTGGCGGCCTCGTCGACGCTCATGGTCTCGACGCGAGCGACGAGCTCGTTTCGCATCTCGGGCTCGAGCAGCGAGATCAGCTGGAACGCTTTCAGGCGCTCCGCCGGAGCGAGCTTGTCGTTCACCGCCATCAGCTTCGCGAGCACGGCCGGCGGCAGCGTCTTCATGTATGCCTGCAGGTCGAACGGGGGCGGTGCGAGCTTCGCGGCTTCGGCTTTCGCGGCGGCACGGCGCCAGTCAAACGCATCGCCGATCTCGAACTTGGTCTCGTCGGTCGTTGGCTTCTGCGCGAAGCCCATCACCGCCTGGATGATCTGCTGCGTCACGACCGTGACGATTGGCGTGACCGCTTCGACCCACGACGGCGCGGGTGGTGGTAGCTCGTCGATCTCGTCCTCGTCATCGTCGTCGGCCTTCTCCTCCGTCGGTGGCGGTGGCAGCTGCGGCGGAGGCGCGTTGCGGAAGAAGCCGCGCGCCGAGGCCATCGACTTGATCCAGTCGGCTTGCGAGTCGGCCATCGCGCGAACGCTGTCGCGCAGCGTCTCGGCCATGCGCATACCGAGCTCGAGCGTTCGCTGGTTGTGCACGAACGCCATCTGCGTGGAGCGCACGTTCGCTTCGAGCACGAGGCGCACTTCGCTTCCAGAGGACGGCAACGACGCCATCACGTTCGGCTGTGCTTCGTCCGTGGACACCTCAGATTCGTCGGCGTTGCGTAGCTGGCCGATCACGACATCGATCGTCAGCACGCCGAGCGACTCGCCCTTGCCGTCGACGACGTCGAGTCGATATGCGCCCGGCGCGAGGATGTCTTCGAGGTCGACGACCGTGTAACCAAGCGGCACCATCATCGGTTGCTTGTCGACGCCGAGCACGACGCGAGGTCGACCACCCGTCTGTCGTCGGACTCGCCACGCTGATGCATTCTGTGGCAGCTCGACGACGTTGCCGTCGGCGTCGCGGGCGAGAGGACAAACAACAGTACGGTTCGGGGCAAGCTCGGTCGTGGTCGTCATGCAACCAGGCTAGTGACCGCGCGTGACAACCCTTGTCACGGTGTTGCAAGTGCGCGATATCCGCTGAATGGCGATCCGATCTCCTTTGCGAAAGTGCTTCGCTCCGACTTTGGTCGCGAGCGAGGCCCCTTTCGAAAGCCGTGTTGGCAGCGATCGCGAGCGCCGCAACATCGTGCACTTGCAGCGCCGAGGTCGAGAAAAGGGATCGACCACCTTCTTCCTAAAGCTCTTCGGCAAAGCCTTTTCGACCGACTTCCCATCTCGAAAGCACGGTCCGCGATCGGCTTTTGCGGCGCCAATACACGGAGCAACGCATGTATCGCCGCGGTGATCTCGGCCAGGTCGCGCGCGCGTTCCGCGTGGTCAATGCGATGCGCGGGTTTCGCCGCGGCCG
>DASXEF010000392.1:0-2514 GCA_036490255.1 Kofleriaceae bacterium | reverse complement strand
TCGGCAACAACGCGCGCTACAAGTTCTCGTGGCGCGACTACGATCCGTTCCGCGACTACAATTGCCCGCAAACGCCGGTCACGCCGACGAGCGACGGCATGTACGTGCAGACGCAGCTCGGCTACTACTTCACGGTCAACGGCGCCGCGCTGCCGGGCTCCGGCACGAACTACACCGGCACGTTCATCGACTATCCCGACAACTCGTGGCGTGACGCGAACTGCGGATCTGACAACTGAGGTCGTAGTTCGACAGCGAGCGTCAGAATTTCGAACGCCGCGCTCGAAATGCGGCGCGGAGCGATGGTTCGACCATGGCATTGCAGATGCTTTATGGCGCTGCATGCGATTGCTTGCCGTGTTGCCCATCCTTGCCGCGTGCACGACTTCTGATACCGAAGCTCCGACGCCCGACGACGGCGCGTATCAACGGTTCGTCGTCGACGACTTCACGTTTCCGACGTCACAGGCTCAGTTCATGTCGCTCGGTTCGGATCTGAACGGCGATGGCAATGTCGACAATGCGATCGGCGAGGCGATCGACGCGCTGCAGGCAGAATTCGATATTCGCGACGACGCGTCGATCCGCGCGCTGCTCGGATCCGGCGACGTGCCGTCGTCGTTGGAGCTGTTCTCGAGCGATCCGAATCAGATCGTCGGTCTGCAATACTTCGCGACGCAAACCGACGGCGGCGCCGTGCTGCGCGGCACGGCCGTCGACGCCGGCGGATTCGCGACGGTCGGCTTGCAGCAAGGCACGGTCACGCTGCTGTTGCCCGCGTTGGTCGACACCGGACCGACGCCGATCACGCTCGACTACACGCAAATGCAGCTCGTGCCGGACGGCAGCGGTGCGTACGAGGTCGGCGTGCAAGGTCTCGTCGAGCCGACGGTCGCGGCCGACGCCGTGTGCGCGAGCTTGCTCGACATGATCGCGACGAATCCGTCTGCGCACGAAGGCATGGTCCGCATCCTCGACGACGACTTCGACGGCAGCGATCCGACGCCACCGACGATGGCCGGCTGTCTCGCGAGCGGCACGATCGCGACGTTGCTCGCGCCCGATGTCGTCGGGCCCGACAAGCAACCGTATATTTCGCTCGGAATCGCACTGCACGTGTTCACGCCGCGCAACGTTCCACCGTTCGAGTAGCATCTGACTCGAAGTGCCCGACGTCCTGCGCGTGATCCTGCGGCTCGTCGGCGCGCGCTCGCTCAACTCGCTCGGCCGCGCGGTGATCTCCGCGACCGTGTTGTGGGAGCTGTGGGAGCGCACGCAATCGGCGCTCGTGCTGTCGGCGGTCGGTCTGGTTCAAGTGATTCCGGTCTTCGTGCTGTTCGTACCGTCGGGCGCGCTCGTCGATCGCAGCGATCGCAGATCGCTCACGGCGCTCGCGGCCGGTGGCACCGGGCTCGTCGGCGTCGGCCTCGCGATCGCTTCGTTCACCGACGCGCCCGTCGCCGTATTTCTCGCGCTGCTATGCGCGCAGGGCTGCATGACCGCGATCCACTCGCCCGGCGCGAGCTCGCTCATGCCGCTCGTGTTGCCGCGCGAGTCGCTCGAGCGCGCCAACCGCATCAACGCGAGCTTCGGCGAGATGGCGCAGATCGGCGGCCCGGCGCTCGCCGGCGTCGCGCTGCATTTCATCGATGCGAGCGCGATCTACGCGTTCGTCGCGGTGACCGGGATCGCGGCCGGTGCGCTGTATCGATCGCTGCCGGCGCCGCGTGCGGTCGAAGGTGCGGCGAACGCGCGCCGCGATTGGCGCGTCGGGCTGCGCTTCATCTTCAGCTCGCCGCTGCTGTTGCCGGCGCTCACGCTCGACATGTTCGCCGTGCTGTTCGCCGGCGCGACCGCGCTGTTGCCGATGGTCTCGACGCAGCTCTTGCACGTCGGCGCGCTCGGCTACGGCGTGCTGCGCGCGGCGCAATCGGCCGGCGCCGTGATGATGGCGATCATCGGCGGCAGATTACCGGCGTGGCGCCGACCCGGCCGCGTGCTGCTCTACGTCGTCGCGCTGTTCGGGCTCGCGACCGTCGCGTTCGGGTTCTCGCACAGCTTCGTGCTCTCCGTCGTGCTGCTCGTCGCGATGGGCGCGCTCGACAACATCAGCGTCGTCATCCGGCTCACGCTCGAGCAAATGGTCGTGCCCGACGCGATCCGCGGTCGCGTCAGCGCCGTGCACTACGTGTTCATCGGGATGTCGAACGAGCTCGGTGCCGCCGAATCGGGGCTCGCCGCCGACCTGTTCGGGCTCGTCGGCGCGATCGCGGGCGGCGGCGCACTCGCGGTGATCGTCGTCGGCGTCGTCGCGTTTCACTGGCGCGCGCTCGCCGCGATGCCGCCGCTGACCGAGCTCAAGCCGGCCGACGAGCGCTAGCTAGATAGCGGTGCAAAACACCGCCGGCCGAAGCTGATCTTGCTCGGGCAAGGCCCAGGCTGGACGTCCGACAGCGCTGCTCGCCGTTGGCTAGGCCGCGCGGGCGATGGTGACGAGGTTGTTGGCGATCGCCG
>DASXEF010000269.1:0-6475 GCA_036490255.1 Kofleriaceae bacterium | reverse complement strand
CGCCGGCCAGGTGATGACGACCGATTTCCCGTCGAGCTTCGAAGAGCACTCGATGATCAAGATGGTCGGCTACGACATGGCGAAGTCGTGCGCGAAGAAGCTCTACGAGCAGACCGGCATCGGTCCCGACGACATCGACGTCGTCGAGCTCCACGATTGCTTCACCGCGAACGAGCTGCTCACGTACGAAGCGCTCGGCTTGTGCAAAGAAGGCGAAGCCGAGAAGTTCATCTGGGACGGCAACAACACCTACGGCGGCGAGTACGTCACGAACCCGTCGGGCGGCTTGTTGTCGAAGGGCCATCCGCTCGGCGCGACCGGCCTCGCGCAATGCACCGAGCTCGTGTGGCACTTGCGCGGCCAGGCGGAACAACGCCAGGTCGAGGGCGCGAAGATCGCGCTGCAGCACAACCTCGGCCTCGGCGGTGCCTGCGTGATGACGATGTATCGCCGCGACTAATCTAGTTCGCGACGAGGCAGAGCTCGATCTGATTCGCGACGAGGCTATCCGACGACGGACCGGCCTTGATGCGAATCAGCGTATTCGCGTCGTTCGCGTCGACCGCCGACGTGATGTCCGCCGAGTACCACTGATACGGCACGCTGTTCTCGACGAAGTCCGTCGCCGTCGTGCCGGTATCGACGAACGTCTGCCAGTTGAAGCTGCCGTCGGTATCGACGTCGAAGCTGCGGCCGTAGATCGACAGCGTGGCCGCGGTGATCGTCGTCGTGCCGACCGTCGACAGCTGCATGTCGATGAAGTCGTCGTCGTCCATCACCACGCCACCTGCGCCGAGAAACTGATCATCGTAGGTCGGCTCGAAGCCGATCTCGTAGCCGTAAGCGCCGACCGTCGCCGAATGCGATGGCGTGCCGTCGACGTCGTATTGGACATAGGCGGTGCCGTTGCCGTTCGTCCAGGTGACGCGCACGGCGGTTGCGCCTTGTGCGCCGCTCGCGCACGGGCCGCCGGTGATGACGCCGGTGCCGGATCCGCTGCCGCTGCCGCTGCCCATTCCGCTACCGCTACCGGATCCGCCGCCGCTGCCGCTACCGCTTCCGCTTCCGCTTCCGCTGCCGCTACCGCTACCGCTACCGCTTCCGCTTCCGCTTCCGCTACCGCTGCCGCTGCCGATACCGCTACCGCTACCGCTACCGATTCCGCTGCCGTCGTCGCTGTCCATCGGCACGTTCGTGCCCGCGTCGACGGTGTCGCCCTGCTGCTTCGCGCACGCGGCGAGCGCCAATACCAACACTGCGGTCCGATTCACGCGCGGGTCATAGCATCGGGCCCGGCGCGGTTCGACGGATATTTCGCGCGGATCACTCGCTCGGAAACACGTTGTCGGGGTCGTACGGCTGATCCGTCTTCGGCGGCGGTGCGAGCTGCGCGAGCGCGACGCGGCCGTACCATTCGTTCGAATACGTCGAGCCGTTCTCCGAATCGATGCGCAGCCGCAGCTTCGTCGCGAAGTCGCCGTCGTAGTGCGGCGCGACGACCTCCCACAGCGTGCCGGGCTGCAGCGCCATCCGGTGATAGCTATTGCCGCACCAGCTGTTCGGCAGCTGCTCGATCGGCTTCCACGCGCCCGACGGATCGCGTGCTTCGGCGACCATCGCGAGTGCGGAGTCGGTCGCCGGAAACACGATCGTCGCGCGACTCGCGTTCGCGACGATCACGCGAAAGCCGTCGAACGGGCCGAACGCGCGCGCTTGATCGGAGAGCGCGAGCACGACGAGCGTGTCGCCGAGCGACGTCGCATCGCGATAGCTCGCGAGCGGCTTCGCCGTGTTGTGCGATTCGTAGTTGCCGCCGCTGTGGTCCTCGGGCGGCGATGGCGCGAACGCGTGGTAGCGCGACATCAGCGGATGATCGACGCGCACCGGATGCGCGTAGTGCGGCGCGGTCGGCTCGTTCTCGACCACCTTCGTCGGCTTCGGCGACGGCGGCGAGCACGCGACCAGGGCAACCACGGCGAGCGCCTTCATCGCAACTCAACGCGTGGCGCCGTGTCGATAATTTCAGGGCGTGCAGTCGAGCGCGATCGTGCCGCTGAGGTTCAGCGAGCTCGACCAGGTCGCGCTCGCTGTACCGTCGAACGTGACGGTCAGCGTCGAGCCGCCGAGGAACTTGTGGGCCAGCGTGCCGGTCGGGCACGACGCGCCGCAGCGCATCAGATCGACCGTGTTCGCGCGCTCGGCGGTCGCGACCGGCGAGGTCAGATCGGTCGACCACGAGCCGTCGATCGATCGGCACGTCGAGCTCGAATCCCACGTGATCGTGTACGCGCCGTTGTGATCGATCGCGTTGCCGCGCGGGCCGGTGCCCGTGCCGTTCGCGGTGACGCTGAGCGTCTTCATCGTGCCGCTCGCCGACAGCGTGCCGTCGGCGGTGAAATCGAGCGTCGCTGCATTGACCTCGAGATCGGTCGCGGTCGCGTGCACTGCGAGTGCGCCCTGCGCGGTGATGCTGATCGCGAGATCGAGCTCGCCGGTGACGTGCACGAGGCCGTACGGGCCGGTGCAGTCGTTGTACGTGACGGTCACGTTCGCGCCGCTCGCGGTCGCGACCGCGCACGCGCCGGGCCACTTCGCGGCGAGGTTCGCGGCGATCGTCGTGGCCACCGACGGCGCATCGATGCTCGCGGTGACGGTGCCCGACGCATCGACCGATGCGGTCACGATATCGGCTTCGTCGCCGACGGCTTCTTGCGAGTCCGCCGCGGCGGCGGCCGAATCGGGGCTATCCGACGTGTCTTTCTTGAGGCAACCGACCAGCGACGACGAGAGCAGCAGGAGCGCAGCGAGATTCTTCATGCCCGCTGATAGAGCAATCGCGATGCCGGCGTAACGCCGCGATTTCGCGTTGCCGCCGGTATGCGCACGTTCCGGCGCTCGAAACCGACCGGTACGCCTACATTCCGGCGACCAGCTCGATGCGATTGCCGAACGGATCGCGCGTGTGACCGCGGCGTACACCGGGCTGATCGTGCGCCTCGATAAATTCGAAGCCCGCGGCGACGAGCTTCGCTTCGGTCTCGGCGAGATCTTCGACGACGAGCGCCGGATGCATCTTCGCCGACGGCCGCATGTCGGGCTCGATGCCGAGGTGAATGCCTTCGGCGAACCACATGCCGCCTCGCGCGCGCATGGCCTCCGGCTTCGGCACCTCGTGCAGGCCGAGCACGCCGATGTAGAACGCGCGCGCTCGCTCTTCGCCGCCGGGCGGAATCGCGAGCTGTACGTGATCGATGCGCACGATCATCGGCCGCTCCATTTCGGCGAGCGCTTGCCGAGAAACGCGGCGATGCCTTCTTTCGCGTCATCGGTCGCGAGCACGCGGCCGAGCTCGCCCTGCAGGAACGTCAGCTGCGGCTCGAGCTCCATATCTTGCGAGCGATAGAACGCGCGCAGGCCGAGCTGCATCACGATCGGGCTCTTCGCGGCGAGCTCGTACGCGAGCGCCATCGTCGCGCGCTCGAGCTCGTCGTGAGCGGCGACGCGCGTGACCAAGCCGCACGCGAGCGCCTCGGCGGCCGACAGCTTCGCGCCGGTCAGCATCATCTCGAGCACGCGCTTGCGGCCGACCGAACGCGTCAGCTCGGCGGTGATCATCATCGGCCACAAGCCGACCGCGATCTCCGTGGTGCCGAACGTGGCGGCATCGGACGCGACGACGAGATCGCACGCGACCATCAGCCCGAGGCCGCCGGCGAGCGCCGCGCCGTTGACCATCGCGACGATCGGCTTGCCGAGCTCGTGCATCGCGAGGAACAGCTCGACGAGGGTCGCCGGTGGAATCTCGCTCGATGCGTGCATGCCGGCGAGATCGCCGCCGGCGGAGAACACTTTGCCGGCGCCGGTGAGCACGACGACGTTGCCGCGCAACCCGCGCAACGCCGCGACGAGCTCGCCGCACATCGCCGGACTGATCGGGTTGCGCTTGTCGGGCTGGTTCAACGTGATGCGCGCGACCGGACCTGAATCCTCGACGGTGATCGTGCGGTACTCGGCCATGCCGCTGTGTATCACGGCGCCCGTGTTACGCTGCTTTCCGATGCGACGCGGCCTCGGTCTGGCATTGCTGCTGTGCGCGAGCACCGCGCACGCCGATCCGAACGACCTCGTGCTGTCGAAGCTCGGCACGATGACGCCGGCCGGGATGTTCGTCGGCGATTCGGTCGCGTTTCGCTCGCTCGCGTCGCAGCTCGGCGTCGTGCTCGCGCCGCACTTGGTGACGCCGGCCGATACCGTCGGCTTCGACGGCTTCCAGCTCAGCGTCGATTATTCGAACACGTCGATCGATCAGAGCGCCGCGTACTGGCGAGCCCTCGAGGGACCGGCGCCGTCGTCGATGTCGACCGTCGGCTTCTTCGTGCGCAAAGGGCTGTGGTTTCCGCTGCCGTCGTTCGAGGTCGGCGCCGGTGCGATTCACTTGCTCGACGCGCAGGCGTGGGCGGTGCAGCTCTACGCGAAGATCGCGTTGCACGAGGGCTACGACGATCTGCCGTTGCCGAGCCTCGCGGTGCGCGGCGCGGTCTCGCGCATGATCGATCAGCGTCAGCTCGATCTGACGGTCGCGTCGATCGACGTGTCGGCGAGCAAGCACATCGGCATCGGCGGGACGTGGAGCCTAGATCCGTATGTCGGCTGGGACTTCCTGCTGATCGTGCCGCGCTCCGAGGTGATCGATCCGACGCCGAACACCGATCCGCTGCAGACGCCGAGCGCGATCATGACGAACTTCACGTTCCCCGACGAATCGAACATCTTGCGCAACAAGGTGTTCCTCGGCGCAAAGGCGAAGTTCGATATCGTCGAGCTCACGCTCGAAGGCGCGCTCGTGCTTGCCGGTGATTCCGTCGACAACCAGGCCGGTGCAACCAGCGCGTGCCAACCGATGACGACAATCGCCGTGTGCAACACCAAGGACACCGCGGCGTTACAGCGCAGCATCTCGCTGAACGCCGGATTCGAGTTCTAAGACGTCTCTAGACGGCGTGGGTCCGGTCGATTCACTGCACTACGACCGACATGATCGAAATTCTTATCGTCGACGACGACGAAGTCTGGCTCCGGACGCTGCGACGGGCGTTGCAACGCCCCGCCGACTGGCAACTGACCTACGTCTCGAACAGCACCGAGGCGCTGGCGCTGCTGGCCGCCAAACACTTCGACGTCGTGGTGAGCGACTTCCACATGCCCGGTCCCGACGGCATCGCGGTCCTACATGCAGCCGGTAGCGCGATCCGGATCCTCGCGACGGCATCCGAGCTCGACTGCGATCTCGGCGCGATCGATCTGCTGCTCGCGAAACCATTTCAAGCGGCCGACTTGCGCCAGACCATCGACTTGATGATCGGCGCGCGCGCCCCTGCGTGCGAATCGGTGATCGGTCGATGCCGCCGGCCGTGACACGGCCGACGAGCTTGTAAACACGCACGCAACACATCTTCACGCGACCGTTCGCACGTTGCGGTCATGAAGATGAAGCTCGCGATCTTGCTCGCCGGAACGCTGCTCGGTGCCTGCGGCCCGGCGCTGCAGGCCGAACCCTGCTATCCGGCCTACGCCGCGCACACGATCGATGTCGACGGCGTTCGGTACGTCGACCACGGCGTTTACGACGGCCCGCCGCCCGACGACACGATCATTCCCGACGACGATCCGCCGGTCGGCGATCTGCGGCTCGGCGTGGAGCTGCAAGCACAACAAGACTCAATGCATGCGCAAAGCAACTTCACGCAAGCGGACTAACGGTGAAGCCAATGAGCAAGCTCGCAATCCTCGCAGTCCTCGCATCCACCCTCGCAACCGCCTGCGTCGCGCCCGAGCCGTATCACTACGGCTACCACCATCATTATTGGGCGGCACGCCGCGCGTACTGGCGCCACGGCTACTGGTTCAACGGCGCATGGGTCAACAACAACATCTACGTCGATCCGAACGTCGCACTGCCGGCCGGCGTGACGTTGCCCGACGTCGACGCGAACGGCACGTTCGACGCGAACGGCCAGTACGTCGCGCCCGACGGCCAGTATGCCGCGCCGAACACCGCGAACGGCGTCGTCGCGCCGTCCGGCGTCGCGACCGCGAACGGCGTCGTCGTCACACCGCCGAGCTCCGTGCAGCCGGTCACGCCGAACACCGCATCGGGCGTCGCGCCGTAACTATTCGGGCTTGGTGACCGGGCCGGTCGCCGGCGGAACCGGAGCGGCCGCGTCGTCGTGCGTTTTTTTGGCGCCGCGACGCGCGCGCGGCGTCTTGTGGAACTGCTCGTCGGCGCGCTTGCTGCGCGACGGATCGGTGACCTGGTAAACGACGATCGTCTGACCGGGCTCGAGCGTCGTGTCGTACGAGATCTGGTTGATCCGCGCGAGATCGTGCGAGCCCATGCCGAATCGCTTCGCGACGTCGGCGAGCTTTTCTTTGCCCGACGCGACGTAGCTCGTGCGAACGCGACCGGCGCGCTGCT
>DASXEF010000225.1:0-3141 GCA_036490255.1 Kofleriaceae bacterium | reverse complement strand
GGCGTTGCTCGCAGTGCTCGGCAAGCTGTTCGGGATCACGTACACGCTCGGCCGCACGATCTCGATCCTGTCGCTGCTCGGCATCGGCGCGACCGCCGCGATCTCGATCGCCGGTCGTCGCGATCCGATCGCGTGGTGCGGCGCCGCGCTCGCACTCGGCCTGTTCGCCGCGATCTATCCGTTCGTCGAGGGTTGGTACGACCTGGTTCGCGCCGACACGTTGTTCTTGGCGATGGTCACGGCCGGCATCGCAGCGCTGCCGTACTTGTGCCGCGGCGGTCCGGGCTGGCGCGGTCACGCGCGCATCGCCTCCGGTGCCGCGTTCTTGGCGCTCGCGTTCTTTTGCAAACAGACCGGCATCTTCTACGTCGTGCTCGGCGGCGCGATCGTCGCCGTCGTCGCGTGGCGCCGCGTGTTCGCGTACATCGCGATGGCCGGCGTGATCGGGCTCGGCGGCACGGCGCTGATGAACGCCGCGACGCGTCACTGGTTCTGGGTCTACGTCTCCGAGATCCATCGCGCCCACGACTTCAACATGGACAGGTTCTGGGCGTCGTTCGGCCACATCTTGGGCCATTTTCCGGCGCTGACGTTCGTCGTCGCGCTCGGCCTCGTGATCGTCGCGATGACCGCGATTAAGCATCGCGCGTTGCCGCCCGAGACCAAGCCGTTCTTGCTGTGGAGCGCCGCGTTTGCCGTCTCCGTGATCGTCGGTGCCGTCGGTTGGGGCACCGAGTTCGCGCACTTCAACGCATACATGCCGGCGTTCCTGCACGGCGCGTTCGCCGCCGGCGCCGCGCTGTCGGCGATCGACGCGTGCGCACGCGTGCTGTGGCCCGAGCAGCCGCAGATTCCACAGGTCGCGTCGATCGTCGCCGCGGCGGCGCTCGCGTTCACCTGCATCCACGCGCGGTGGAGCCCGAGCGAATTCGAGCCGACCGAGCGCGACGTCGCCGCCGGCGACAAGCTGATCACGCGGCTGCGCTCGCTCGACGGCGACATCTGGGTGCCGTCGCATCCGTGGTACGCGGAGCTCGCCGGCAAGACCGCGCACGTCCATCGCATGGGGATCAAAGACGTGACGACGCGGCAAGCGCGCCAGATCGATCGACTCGACAGCTCGCTCGCGGAGCACGCGTTCGGCGCGATCGTGATGGACGATCGCGATCTGTTCTTAGAGCTGCCGCAGATCGCCGCGAACTAACACGTCGCGATGCGCTTGCCCGGCGACGAGCGACCGCGCGTGTTCACCGGCGCGCACGTCGTGCCCGATTCGATCTGGCTGCCGCGGATGTCGCCGAAGCCGCCGGCTGGTGCGCACGCGCTGTTCGACTTCGAGCACGTCGGTTGGACCGGCTGGACGAAATCGGGCCCGGCGTGGGGCGATGGTCCGACGCCGGAAGCGTTGCCCGGCCAGCCGATGGTCACCGGCACGACCGGCGCGCGATTCGCGACGAGCATGCACGGCGGCGATTCGGCGACCGGTCACGTCACGTCGGCGCCGTTCGCGATCAGCGGGCCGCGGATCACGATGGCGCTCGGCGGCGATACCGATGCCGCGAAGCTGCGCGTCGAGATGTGGATCGACGGCAAGATCGCGCGCACCGCGAGCGTGCCGGAGCCGGGCGGCGAAGCGCTCAAGGTCGTGACGTGGAACGTCGCCGAGCTCGCCGGTCAACAAGCGACGCTCGTGCTCGTCGACGATTCGATGAGCGGTCATCTCGATGTCGACGACGTCTGGATCTGGGACGCGCCGTAGTGGACGATGCGCGCATGCGTTCGCTCGCGCTGCTACTGATCTCGACGGTTGCGTACGCCGATCAAGCCCCGCCGCCGGCCGCGAGTCGACCGGCACCGGCGACCCAGGTCGCGCCGCACGTCGTCGCGACGCCGCCGCGCATGCCACCGCCACCGCCGCCACCACCTACGCCGCCGCCGGGCGAGATCGCGGCGCTCGCGGCCAAGGTCGCCGGCTCGTACACGTGCAAGGGCGTGACGTTCGTCGGCAACGGCGCATCGACGCCGATGACCGGCAAGCTCGGCGTCAAGCTCGCGCTCGGCGGCGCGTGGGTCGCGGTGACGTTCGCCGAGACCGGCGGCGTGCAGCTCGACGACTACCGCACGTTCGATCCGGTCGCGAAGCAATGGCATCGCTTCGTGATGGCATCGACGACCGGCTACTCGACGTACACGTCGCTCGGCGATAGCGGCGGGACATGGAGCTGGGAAGGCACGTCGACGTCGCCGAGCGGCACGATGCAGGTCCGCGATCACGAGACGCCCGGCGATCACCAGCTCAAGCTGTGGGGCGAAGCGTTGCTCGGCGGCAGCTGGCAGAAGCTCTACGAAGTCACCTGCAAGCGCTGAAGCTCGGCGACGAGAGCGCGCGTATCGGCTTTCGGCGGCGCGGTGATCGTCGCGTGCGTGATCGAGCCGAGCTCGAGCGCGCGCAGCAGCGCGAGCAAGTAGCGCACGTCTTTCGGCGTGCGCGCGATCAGCGCGAGCCGGCGCTGCGCGAGCCGCGCGATCGGCCCGTCTTCGAGCGGCGGAAACGAATAGCTCGGCACGACGTCGATCGCCAGCGGTAGCGCGGCGAGCGCGTTGACCTGCGCGAGCTGGCTGATCCTCGTCGAGACGCGCACGCGCTGCAGCTGCGCCGCGATCTGAGTCTCGGCGAGATGCGCGAGGACCGCAGCGTTCGCGTTCGTGCTCGACAGATCGAGCTCGACGAGCTGCGTGAAGTTGCCGCGCGCGGCGTCGAGCTCCTGGAACGTGTTCGTGCGCACGCCGTACAAGCCGAGCGTCGTCCACGGATGCGGCACGGCGATGACCGGCTCCCAGCGATACGTCGACACGCCCCAGACGCGATGCAGCGCCGGCAGCGTCGGCAACCACTCCGGCAGCGACGCATCGGTCCACCAACCGCCGACGTCGAGCTCTTCGATCGTGTGCCACACGCGATCCGGCGTGCGCCGCGCGACCTCCGTGAGCCGCGCGCACGCGACGAAGCCGCGGCGATACACGACGCCTTCTTTGCGCACGAACTTCTCCGCGGCGCCGAGCCACGCGCGGCCGTTCGCGGCGAGCAGCTCGCGCTCGCGCCGGGTCGGCGGTGCATCGATCGCGCGGCCGCATTGCAGC
>DASXEF010000182.1:0-4633 GCA_036490255.1 Kofleriaceae bacterium | reverse complement strand
CATCGTGACCGACCGGATGTTGTGGTCGTACTCCTCTAGCTCGACTTCGACGCTGCAACATCACGAGATCGTTGAGCGGCGAGGGACGGACTAAAGCGAGCTGATACGAACGCGTTGGCGCACGCCAGATGCAATCGAGTTGCTGATGGATCCGTCCCTCGACGACTCAAGCATTTTGCGGTGTTACGAGGACGAAGTTGAGCTAATGGACTACGTCCCTAGCGGGAGTGCAGGCCGATCTTCCCCCACGGATCGAAGCTCGCGGGCGTCTTGTCATCGATCGTGAGCTGGCCTTCGCCGGTGAGCTGCTCGAAGCCGGGCGCGATCACGAGCACGGTGTACGTGCCCGGCGGCACGAGCTGTTTGAGCCGCACCTCGCCCTGCGCGTTGGTCTTGCCCCACGCGATCGCTTGATCGTCGAGCCGGTTGAGATCGATCGAGCTCTCCGTGATCCCGTTGTGGAGCACCATCACGAGCGCGTCGCGGACCGGCGCCTCGGTGGCGTCGTCGACGACGGTCGTGTAGATCCGCACGCCTTCGGCGGCGGCCTCGACGGCGGTCGGCGTCAGCTCGACCTCGGTGTGACCTTCGCGCGGCGTCCAGCCGGCGGCCGCGTACGCGAGGATCATGCTCGCGGTTTGCAGCGGGCGCACGAGCCCGACTTGCGTGGTCTCGACGATGTCGCCGGTCTCGGTGCGGCGCGTGCGAAACGCCGATGCGATGCCGACGAGCCGGCCGAGATCATCGACAACCGGGCCGCCGGAGTTGCCGTGCGTGATCGACGCGTCGGTCTTGATGAAATCGTGGCCCGACGCGCCGTCGACGCCGGTCCAACCTTCGACCTCGCCCTCGGTCAGCGTGAGCCCGCCGCCGCCGACGTCGGGATAGCCGAGCACCCACAGCCGCTGGCCCATCTTGATGTCACTCGCGCGCGCTTCGGGCAGCGTCGCCCACACGCCGGCGCCGGTCGTCGGGTTCCACGTGCGGCCGTCGAGATCCATGTCGCACTTGAGCAGCGCGAGATCGACCTCGGGTTGCAGCTTGCTGCGGCTCGGTCGTCCCGCGCACATCAGCTCGGGCGCGCGATCGGGCGCCGCGAAGCGCGCGATCACGAACACGTCGTGGAGCCGCGTCTCGCGATCGTGGATCACGTGATAGTTCGTCAGCACCGAGCCGTCGCCGCCGACGATCACGCCCGAGCCGCCGCCGCGCGCCTTGAGCCGGCCGTCGATCAGATCGGCGACGACGATCATCACGGTCGATTCGAACGCGCGACCGACGCCCGACGGATAGGCGCGAGCCGTCAGCCGGCCAGTCTGCGGGATCAGCGGCACGCCCGTTTGTGTCTGGACGCGAAGCGACGGCGCGACCACGTCTTCGACGCGCGCGATCTCGCTCTGCGTGCCGAACAGCGTGATGACGTAGATCTGATCGCGATCTTCGGTCGCGTATTCGATCGCGCGATCGATGCGCGGCACGTCGCCGGCATCGGCGTGCGCGTAGCGATATTCGGTGCGCAGCCAATCGTGGCCGGCGATCGAGGTCACGGAGCTGTCGTCGAGCGAATAGAGCTCGCCCCAGCGCGTGCGGCGATCGAGATCGAGCAGCGTGACGACGTTCGACCACTGCGGCCGCACGTCGATCATCACCTCGATGCGCGCCGACGCATCGACGCTCGACGTGAGCTCGACGTGATACAGCGCCTTGTCGCTCTTCGCCGGCGGCGTTCCGGTCGCGTCGTGGACGAGCCGAGGCGCGGGCTCGGCGACCGGCTCGGCGGCGAGCCACGCCTGCGAGTGCTCGAACGTCAGGCCGTGATCTTGAAACGTGACGTTCGGCGGCGTGACGAGCGAGCCGTGCACGCGCCCGGCGACGATGATGAGCACGAGCGCGAACAGCAGGACGAGCAAATCGTGGCGCTGGTAATGGACGCGCAGATGGCCGAGGTCGGTGACGGCGCGCGTGCGCAACCGCGCGATCGCAGCCGCGGCGATCGCGACCGGATCGATCGCATCGTCGTCGTAATCGCCGTCGTCGGCGCTCGACGGGCGCGCGGCAGCCGCAGCGGTCACGGTCGCCGTCACGGCGGCCGCCGCGTTCGGCTCGGGCTCGCCGCGAACGGGCGGCTCCGTGCGCGCGCGACGTTCGCGACGCGGCTCGTTCGCGGCTGGCTCGGGTGTCGGCTCGACCGGCGAATCGTCCGACAGCGCCTGCAGGATGCGCTCGCGCGACAGCTTCACGGTCGTGAGCGGATCGCCGGCGTTGGCCGCGCTCGCCGGCATGTCGCGCGCTTGTTTGTGCGCGTCGGCGGCGGCAGCTGCGGCGCCGGCTGCTGCAGCGGCTGCGATCACGGCACCGTGCGTGCTCTCGATGTCGACGATCTCGCTGACGATGCGCGCGGCCTCGAGCGCGGCTTCTTGCGGCGTCGGCAAGCCCGAGCGCGCGGCACCCGGCTCGGTCGCCACGCGCTTCGGCTCGGCGTCTGCGGCTTTGGACTCGTCGTCCACGGCTTTGGACTTGGACTCGTCGTCGGTCACGTCGGCTCCTTGCGGAACGGCGACCGCGCGAGCGCGCCTTGCGACACCCACCAGATCACACCGAACACCGCCGACGCGCACAGCGCCGCGAAGAACACGCCGCGCCACGGATGCTGCGCCATCCCGCTTTGCGTGACCCAGCTCTCGACGAGCGTGAACACGCCGTTGAGCGCGGCTGCGCCGAGCAGGCCGCCCATGAGCAAGGTGCCGCGGAGCAGCGGCGTGCGTTGCGAGAACTTGGCGCGGCCCATCACGTAGCCCAAGAAGCCCGCGAACGACGCGTGCGCGAGCGTCGTGACCACGGTTTGCGCGGCCTCTTTCGACAAGATCACGTGGTGACCTTGGCCGGAGAGCCGGTGGTAGTTGATCCACACCGCGAAGCCGGTGCCGCACGCCATCATGTAGACGATGCCGTCCATCGGCTCGTCGAACTCGCGCGACATGTAGATCGAGTAGCGAACCGCAGCGTACTTGCAGACCTCTTGCGCGAGGCCGAGCACGAACACCGCGTAGATCACGCGGTCGAGCGACAGCGGCGAGAGGCCGTGAACCTCGAGTGCGAGCGGCGGTACGGCTTGGTACTGGACGAAATCGGCGAGCGGCGCTGCGACCAGCGCGCCGAGCACGCAGACACCCACGACGAGCTGCTTCGGCTCCGGCTCGTGGCGATCCATCAAATAGAAGAAGCCGAGCCACAACACCGCCGGCACCGTGGCCATCAGCCCGGCGAGCAAGGGTCCGAGATCGACGGGGCGATGCAAGCCCGCGATCAGCTCGGCGAGCCACGCAACGATGACAAACCCGACCAGGCCGGCGACCAAGAGGAACTTGGTACCGACGAAGGCTCGGGCTCGTCGCAGCGACCAGCGCCGCCTATCCATCGCGAAATCTTACGGCACCGTTTGATGGCGCGCGCGCTACGAAGCCTTCTAGAATGCGCGCGAGCGAATCTGATGGCTAAAAAACCCGTTTCCGACGGCCAGTTGCTGACCATGCACGAGTTGGCGACGTATCTGCACCTCGACGAGCAGACGGTCGGCAAGCTCGTGTCGGCGGGGAAAATTCCGTCGCTTCAGGTCGATCGCCAGTGGCGGTTCAAGCGCCAAGCGATCGATCAGTGGATCGAAGAACAGCTGGTGGGCGACGACGAGAGCTTTGTCGACGTGCCCGACGGGATGAAGCTGCCGCTCGAAGATCTGCTCCCCGATCAGGCGATCATTCCGAATCTGCGCTCGGGAAACCCGATCGGCGTGATCGAAGAGCTCGCGGCGCGCGCGTACACGAATGGTTGGCTCACCGACAAGCCGTGGTTCGTCGGCGCGGTCGTCGAGCGCGAGTCGCTATCGTCGACGGCGATGGAAGGCGGCGTCGCGTTCCTGCACACGCGCGCCAAGGACAAAGGCAAGATCGGCCGGCCGTTCATCATCGTCGGGCGGTCGTGGGAAGGCATCGCGTTCGGCGCGGTCGACGGCAACCCGACGTATCTGTTCTTCCTGCTCGGCCTCAAATACGACCGGCTGCACCTGCCGATTCTCGGCCGGCTCGCTCGTGCGTTACGCAACTCGTCGACCATCGCCAAGCTGCGCTCGATGTCGTCGCCCGACCAGGTTCGCGCGCTGCTGCTCAAAGAAGACGCGGCCGTGCGCGCGGGCATCGTCCCGGAGTTCCAGGAAGCGTTCAAACCCAAGCTCGATCGGACGTTGCGGCTGCGCGCGATCCGCCGGCTGCAAGCGGCAAAGGCGCCGCCGGCCGAGCCCAAAAAGAAGTCGAAGTCGAAGCGCGCTTCGAAGTAATCCGCCGAGCTGGCGCCCGGGCTGCTAAGCTCTGATCGTGGGCAAAACGGCCCTGTATCGCGATCCGGTGCCGTATCGGCCGCCGCGTGCACACGTCGAGCTCGAGCCCGATGTGCTCGTCGTCGAGATGCCGGGCGGCTGGACGCAGCGCCACGTGCTCGACGGCGTCGCCGCGATCGTCAGCGACGGCTTCGTGACCGCGCAGCTCGCCGCCGGTCGCGTGCAGCGCAGGTTCGTGCGCATGCTCGCGCTCGATCGCGTCACCGTGATCACGCCGCCCGAGCAAGGCGCGGTCGCGCCGAA
>DASXEF010000160.1:0-2256 GCA_036490255.1 Kofleriaceae bacterium | reverse complement strand
GCAAGCACGTGCTGGTCGAGAAGCCGCTCGCGCTGTCGCTCGGCGATGCTGAAGCCGTTGTCGCCGCGGCGCGCGCCGCCGATCGCGTGCTCGCGGTCGGTTATCACCTGCGCCATCACGCCGGCCACGAACGCGTCAAAGCCGAGCTCGCGCAGCTCGTGGGCACGCCGCGCACGTTCTTCGCGCGCTGGGCGTGGCCGGATCCGGCGAACGCCGGCTGGCGCGCGCACGGGCAGGGCGCGCGCTGGTGGAGCCTCGCCGCGCTCGGCACGCACGCGATCGATCTCGCGCTGTGGCTCGCGAACGATCGCGTCGTCGACGTCGCCGCGGTGAAGCAGCCGAGCACGGGCGTCGATCACGCGGCCGAGGTCAGCTTGCGCTTCGCAGGTGGCGTGCTCGCCCACATCTCGTGCGCGATCACGCATCGCGCCGAGCCGATCATCGCGATCGCGGGCGATGCCGGCGAGATCGTGTGCACGCACACGCTCGGTGCTCGCGGCGCAGGTGCGTTGCAATATCGCGGCGGCGAGCTGGCGTTCACGCCGGAAGACCCGTACCTGCGCCAACTCCGCGCGTTCGTGCGACGCTGTGCGGGATCGGGACCGCGCATCGATCCCGACGCCATCGCCAACCTCGAGGTCCTCGAGCGCCTATGACCGTTCGTTACGAGCACGCGGCTTACAACGGCAAGCACTACGAGCTGCCGATCTTCGATCCCGCCGACCCGATCGTGATCTCGCCGCGACCGGGCGCGACCACGCCGACGTCGCCGGACGGTCGCGTCGTCGCCGGCATTCACGGCACGTTCGACATCGCCGAGCTGCGCGATCGGCCGCGCCGGCCGGCGTCGCTCGGCGTGCTGACCGCCGGCGAGCTGGCGGCATTGGCGCAACCGGGCGCGACGCGCGTGCTCGACATGCCGATCAAGTTTCCCGATCTCGCCGAATATCGGTTGCCGCGCGCGCTCGCGCAGCTCGCGCCGGTGATCCAGCGGATCGCCGACGTCGAGCAGCTGATCAACCCGCATCACGCCGAGTACTTCGCGTACCTGACGATCGATCAGGGCGTGGTCGAGCCGAGCGCGTTGCAGCGCGAGGCGCCGTGTCACGTCGACGGCTTCCAAGGCCAGCGCTGGCATCCGCGCGCGCACACGAACCACTCGTACACGGTCTCCGACGTGCTGCCGACCGCGTATTACGTGCAGCCGTTCGACCTGACGCGGCTCGACGAGACCAAGCACGACTTCTTCTGGGAGATGAACGCGCAGGTCGCCGATACCGACGAAGCGTTCAAGTGGCAGCCGGCCGCGGCCGAGCTCACGGTGATGGATTGCTACTGCGTGCACCGCGGCGTCGAAGCCACGGTGCGCACCCCGCGCACGTGGCTGCGGCTGTCGTTCGAGGAGCGCCGCCGCGTGTTCGATCGGCTCGGCAACGCGCACAATCCGCTGTTCGACTACGCGTGGCCGATGATCGAGCGCGACATCGAGCAGTTGCACCTCGTCGCGTTTCGGACCGATAACGATCCATCGCTCAACGTGTTCCCGTGGCAGGCCGTCGACGGATCGCCGTTGCCCGACGGGGCGCCGAAGACCAAGCCGCGGCTGCGCAAATCTCCGACGGCATAGCGAATGCAAAACCTCGGACCATGACGTCCGAACGGTTTTGCATCCTGGTCGCGCTCGACGACAGCGAGTACGCCGAGATCGTGCTCGAGCACGCGATCGATCAAGCGGCTCGTCACGACGATGTCGACTTCCACGCGATCGTCGTGGTCGGCGACGAGCGTGAAGCCGCCGACGCGAAGCCGCGGCTCGCCGCGCTGGTCGGGCCGGCGCTCGAGCTGTTGCGCGGGAAATGGCGCGCGCACGTGCATGTCCGCGCCGGCGAGCCCGCCAACGAGATCGCGAACCTCGCGGCCGATGTCCGCGCCGATCTCATCGTGGTCGGCCGCTTCGGCTTGCACCACCCGCACAAGCCGCTCGGCAGCATCGCGACCGCGGTGATCGAAGCCGCGCCGTGCCCGACGCTCGTCGTCGGCCTCGTCGATCGCTCGCCCGACGCACAGCAGTGCCCGGCATGCGTCGCGGTGCGTGCCGCGACCGACGGCGAGCGCTGGTTCTGCGACGCGCACTCGGCGCCGGATCGCGCGGTGCCGGCGACGGCATTCGTGCGCAGCACGTCGTTCACCGACGGCGGCCTCATGTGGTAACCGCCGCTCCCTGGTAGTGTCCTTGCGGAATGCGTGGAGTGGGCC
>DASXEF010000129.1:0-2568 GCA_036490255.1 Kofleriaceae bacterium | reverse complement strand
CGTCGTCCGCTTGGATCTCGGCTTCGGCTTGCCGCCGGTGCGCGAGCCCGATTCGCCGGCCGGCTGGCTCGCATCGATCGATCGCGGCGATCTGATCGACCGTCCGGGCCCGCCGGATACGCTCGCGCTCGTCCGCGATGGTCGAACGCTACGCGCGTGGTCGCTCGACGCCGGCTGGAACCGCATCCTCGCGATCGCGCCGTCGCGCCACCGGTTCGCGTACTCGACCGGCGATCGATTCATCCAGCGGATCGCCGTCGACGATGCCGACGGCCACACGTGGCTCTCGCCGCCGATCTCGGATCTGTCGTCGATCGCGTGGCTCGACGATCACGCGATCCTGTACGCGAGCGCCGATTCGCCCACGCTCGAGGCGATCGACGTCGACAGCGACAAACCCGCGCGTGTCGTGTACCGGCTCGACGGCGACTTCATCGGCCGGATCGCCGTGAGCGCCGACAGCATCGTCTACATGAGGCTCGCACCGAAAACGCGCGTGCGGCTGATCGGCCGCAACCCGGCGAGCGTGCTCGATCTCGACACGTCGATCGCAGCGGCGGAGCTCGGCTGGACTGCAGCTGATTCGTACGTGATCTGGAACCGCGGGACGCTCGCGCTCGAGCGCGTGACCATCGCCGGCGCCCACACCACGCTGACGGCGAAGCTCGACACCGAGCCCGCAAACGCGACGTTCGTCGACGATCTCGCGCTGGTCGCCGAGCGCGGCGCCGGCGGCCGCGAGCTCGTCGCGATCGCACTATCGACCGGCGAGACCGCGTGGCACGATCTGCCGGGGTTCAGCCTCGCCGCGCGATGCGCGGGCGATGTCGCGGCGCCCTGCTACGTCGCGCGGCGCGCCAACAAGGTCGACGAGCTCTACGAGATCGCGCGGATCGATCCGCACACGGGCAAGGTGATCGGTCCGCCCGTGTATCGCGGCGCCGTCGCCGACTTCGCGGTCGCGGCCGACGGCCATCGCATCGTCGTCGCCGAAGAACGCGGCGCGTTGCTCGAGCTCGACGAGGGCGGCGCACGGCTCGCGAAGTACGACGCGCCGATGTCCGTGCGCAGCATCGCGTACGATCCGCTCGGCGGCTTCTTGCTCGCCGGCACCGGCGCCGGCGGCGACTACATGATCGGCCACTCCGACGGCACCACGTTCACGGCGCTCAACGAAGCGCGCGGCGAGCTGTTGTCGATGGTCCGCCCGTCACCGCACACGAGCTTCGTGCTCGCGCAGGGCCGCTCGCTCGTCGCGTCGTTGTGGCAGATCCCGCGACCGTAAAACACGTGTCATCGCGCGCACCTACAACATTGCGCAGGTTCGGCCACCCAAACCAGCGGGCTGGCTCCACTTCGGAGCATGAAGACCTGTCTGATTTGCCTCGCGGTGGTGAGCACGAGCGCGCCGAGCTTCGCCGGCGAGCGCACCGCTGATCCCACGCCGACCACGACGCCGGATCACGTCCTGGTTTCGCCGCCGCCCGCGACCGCGCAGCCGACGACCGAGACACCGCCGCCACGGGCGCCGAGCCCGCTACTCAGCTCCGAGCCCATCGACACGAGCGTGCACGTCGACGCGATGCTCGGCTTCGAGAGCGACAACCTCGACCTCGGCATCGGCGTGCGCGCCGGCAAATCGTTCGCGAATCACCTCTATCTCGGCGGCTTGCTCGTCTATCAGATCGGCACCAGCTCGAGCACGTCGGTCGAAGGCGTGAATGCGTCGAGCTCGGTGTCGGGCTTCTACATCGGTCCCGAGGTCGGCTACGACCTGCACTTCGCCGCGCTGCCGATCGTGTTTCGTCCGTACCTCGGGCTCGGCCTCGCGGTCGCGATGGGATCGAGCACGGTCGATGGGATGACGACCTCGGCGAGCTCGAGCCAAGTCTCGTTCTGGCCGGGCGTGGCGGGCCAGTATCGCATCGACGGCACGTCGTTCGTCGTCGGTGGCGATTTCCGCATCGTGACCGGACCGTGGGGAACCGCCGTCGGCCTGTTCGCGACCGGGAGCATGTACCTGTGATGGACTGGGCAGATTCGCCAGCGCCGGATCCGGGTGATCTCGGCGAGCTCGCGCACACGTCGGCGTTTCGGCGGCGCGCGCGGATCGGGGGTTGGCTCGGTGTGATCGCGGTCGTCGCGATCGTCGCGATCGCGGTGGCGGCAACTCGCAGCTCGCCGGCCGCGACGCCGAGCGCCGGCATCGTGCGCGTGATGCTGAAGACGCACGCCGGGACCGGCTTCTTCGTCGCCGGCCCCGACGAGCTCGCGTACGTGGTCACCGCCTATCACGTGATCGACAGCGGCGAGCCGATCTTGATCGAGCAAACGATCGAGGTCGCGGGCGGCAAGCCGTACGTCGAGGCGTATCCCGACGTCTCGGTCGTCGCGTTCGACGCCGATGCCGACCTCGCCGTGCTGCGGCTCGACAACGTGCGCGCGGATCATTTCGCGACGCTCCAGCTCGCCGACGCGCCGGTGAAAGACGAGGCCGTGCTGTCCTACGGCTTCCCCGCGAGCAGCCTGTCGAAGACCGCGAGCATGATGTCGAAGCCCGGCAAGATC
>DASXEF010000149.1:0-18514 GCA_036490255.1 Kofleriaceae bacterium | reverse complement strand
TCGTCCATGTCGCCGTTGAACGGGTTGATGCAGTTGATGCTCGACGTCGCGTCGTTCCAGCCGAACACGAAGTGGAGCTGCGGCGGCGTCGTGTACGCGCCCGCCGAGCCGTCGTAGACGCCGCCGGCGAGCGATTCGAATTTCGCTTCGGTCGTCGTGTCGGGGTAAGCGCCAGTCGCGACGAAGTCGGCGCGCGCCTCGATGTACTTGTCCCAATGGTTCTTGACCATCGTGTCGTAGATCTGGAAGTCGTCCTCGGTGAGGTTGACCTGCGTCGCCGGATATTGCGCCGGCACCGTGTCGTAGCTGAACGCGTAGAGCGTGCTCGAATCGAACGGCGTGCCGTCGTCTTGCGCGTTCCACTTGAAGATCCCGCCGGCCGGCTCTTCACCGTCGGCACCGACGAAGCCGTTGAAGCCGTCGGTCGCGAGCTGGTGCACGTCGATGACGTACGGGCCTGGCTTCGTCGCGACGACCGGATTGAGCTGCTGCTGATTCGTGTACTGCGTCGCGCCAGGGGAGAGCCGCACGTTGCCGATCACGACGATGTACTTCTCGAACGTCACGCTCCAACCGTCGACGAACTGCGGGTCGCCGGGATTGACGGGCTGGAACGGCAAGCCGTTCTCGCCGAGCGTCTCGCCCGAGATCGTGACCTCGATCGACAGCGGCGTGTTCGGGCTGGTCGACGTGAAGCCCGGATCGAACGAGCCGATCGCGTTGAGACCGCCGGAGCCGGCATCGCCGCCGCCACCGTCGGGCATGGTCGTGTGGTTATTGCTGCTGCACGCAGCGACGAGACTGAACAACATCATCTTGCGCATGAACATCCTTTCGAGAGGTCGAACTGGTAGACGGCGGTCTCGCCCTTCACGCCTTCGAGTAGCTGCGCCGCGAACGTCGTATCGACGGTCCACGTGCCGCCGGTCGGAGCGATCTGCGAGAAGTCGGATTGATCGAACCAATGAGTCGGATCGACGTGCAGCGCGAGCGTCGCGGGCGCCGACGTGAACGTCAGCGCGACGACGGCGCCGCGAATTCGCTGCAGGTCGGCGAGCGGCTCGGTCGACGTGACGAGCGATGGATCGACGACGACCTGGCCCTCGAACGGCACGATCGTCGCGCCTCGAACCGCGGTGCCGGCGACATACGCGAATCCCGGCGACAGGTTGCTCGCGTTCGGATCGGCGAGGTTCGTCGAGTCGGGTGCGAGCAGCCCGATCTCGACGGAGACCGCGCTGCCGGTCTCGCCGTTCGCGCCGCCGGTGACGTCGTGCAGCGTGGGATCCAACGCGTCGACGACCGTCTGCTCCGTGGCCTGGACGATCACGACGCCGGAGCGAAACTCGTCGGTCGGCGGCGGATCGACGTTGAAGTAGAACGGGCCGATCGCGATGTCGGCCTGGTCGAGCGTGACGGTCCAGCCGGTCGGCGTGGTGAACGGTGCGACCGACGTGCCGCCGGCTTGGAACGGCAACGCGATCAGATCGCCGCCCGTCGTGTTGGTGCACGCGGCGAGCGCGATCGGCAGCAGCGCCTTCATCATCGCGCCCCCGTGACGAACGCGAGCGTGAACATCACCGTGCGCGGCGGTGCGGCGGTGAAATTCAGCGCCGGCGCGAGCGTCGGATACGCCGGGCCGTTATGAAAATCAGATGCGTAGAAGTACTCGGTGAGCGGATAGCGATCGTTCAATACGTTCGCGACCTGCACGCCGACGCGAATCCACTGCCAGCGCAGGCTCGCCGATGCATCCAGCGTGAACGTCGACTGCGAGACCTGGCCGAGCGGCAGTGCGCGTGGTCCGACGAAATTGAGGCCGACGCCGGCGCTGCCGACGAGCGAGTACCACGGCAACGCGTGCACGACCGATGTATCCGAGCGTGCGACCGTGCTCGGCACGTACGGCACGAGCGTGTGATCGTCGTCGTAGGTCGCGTACGCGTAGGTGAACGACGCGAGCTCGTTGAACCAGCGACCGGCCGCGTGTGCCGCGAGCACGACGCCGCGCCGCGTCGTGCCGGTCGACTCGGCGAGTCGGCCCTGCAGCGGGTCGAAGATCAGGTCGCGATCGACGTGCGTGTAGTACGCGATCGCGCGTGCGGTGACGTCGAGACATGGCCACGTGTCGTGATAGACGGCGCCGCCTTCGTAGGCATGGAGCTCGGAGAACGGCGCGTTCTCGTCTTGCGAGATGTACTGCGCATCGAGCGATTGCGCGCCGATGCCGGCGCTCGCGGTCAGCGACACGCCCGCGGGCAGCTGCACGATCGCGGTGCCCTTCGGCTCGGTGATCACGCCGGTCGCCGTGACGCGTGTCGTCGGCTGGCGAGGTCCCGCCGAGTCGTACGCGGGGCAGATCACGTCGAGCGGCTGGTTGCGTTCGTATTCGCCGTCGGTCGCGCAGCTATTCAGGATGTCGTAGCTGAAGAATTCTTCGCGCGCGCCGCCGCGCAACGTGAGCCAGCTCGTCGGATGCAGATCGAGATCGGCGTACGCGGCGAGGTTGACGACGTCGGTCGTGAGATCGGTATCGATGAGATACGGAATGTCGGTGCCGAATCGCAGCCGCTGGATCTCGGGATCGGTGTGGTCGTAGCGCGCGTAGTAGCCGAGCTCGATCGACTGCTTCTGCCCGAGCACCTCGGCGCTGCGCTGATACGAGCCGCGCGCGCCGGCGGTGACCGCGTCGTAGTCCTGCTCGATCGCGTCGCCGCGCTGCGGGTGAAACGATTGGCCCGCTTCCGGGTTGTCGAGCAAGAAGCCGGTGAAATCCTCGACGATGCGCTGCGTGCGATACGTCAGGAACACCTGTTGCTTCGCGACGCCGTCGTCGCCCGGATTCTCGACGCTGAACGACAGCGTGTAGCGCTGCGCGTCGCCGCCTTGGCTCGGATCTTCGGTGCCGTAGTAATCGATCTTGCCGGCGGCGACATCGTCGGCGCGCACGACGCCAGCCGACTTGTAGTGCGTGCCGTAGGCGGTCGCGAGCACGCGCCAGATGCCGCGGTCGCCGAACGTGCCTTCGTATTGGCCCATCGCGCTCGCCGCGGTATCGGCGCGATTCACGCCGTAGCCGGCGCTGTTGTAGATCTGCACCGCGCCGAACGTCGCGTCGCGTTCGCTCGGCGGCGCCCATAGCGCGAGCGTGCGCGTCGTGCCGAACTGGCCGAGCGTCTGCTCGAGCTCGAGCCCGCGCTGCAGCACGCCGAGCTGGTAGTTCGCGCTGCCCGCGACCGAGAAGTCGCCTTGATGCGGATCGAACGGACCTTCGATCACGCGCAGCGACTGCACGACCTCGGGAATGATGAAGTGCGTGTCTGCATAGCCGTGGCCGTCGGTGTTGTCGACCTCGTTGATCGGCACGCCCTCGACGGTGAACTCGATGTCTTGGCCTTGCTCGGCGTCGAACCCGCGCAGGAACACCTGATCGGCGTGACCGGCGCCGCCTTCGTTGGCCAGGAACAACCCCGGCGCTTGCTCGAGCATCTTGCCGGCGCTCGCCTGCGCGGTCTTCGACAGCTGCGACGGCGTGATCTCGATCGTGCTGGCGCCGCGATCGAGCGGCTTCGTGGCCTTCGCGATCGTGCCGGTCATCGTGATGACCTCGCCTCCGGACTTCGCGGGATCGAAGTGCACGGTCACCGTCAGGTGGCTCGCGACCGGCGCACCGTCCTTGCGCGCGGGCTCGAAGGTCCAGCCGAGCACGGCCGCCGTCGCGAAGTCGTCGAACGCGGGCTGCGGTGCCGAGATGACGCGCGGATTGCTCGGCGCCCCGGTCGCATCGACCTCGACGTGGACCGAGACGTCGACGCTGCGCTGCTGCGCCTTCGGCAGATCGGTCGGATACGTCGGCGGCTCTTGATGAAGAATGCGCGGCGGCTCCTCGGTCGCCGGCAACGGCGGCGGCGGGTCGACCGGTTGCGACCGGGCGATGCGTGGCAATGCGGCGATGACCACGAGTGTGGCGACGTGACACAGACGACGGACCACGACGGCCCCTTCCGATGCGCAGGACGCATCGCGGCAACGAGAGATGCTCGACAACGCATGCGCGCGATCGGATCACCGCGCACGAACGCGGCGTCGATCAGCGCGCGGTCAGACGAGCGCGGGTGGCGAGGTCTTCGGCGCGACGTGCAAGACGTCGCGCGTGACCGTCGTGGTCGGCGGCGCGACAGCTTCGGATCGGGTCACCGGCTGAGCGGCGACGATCGTCGCGTGCGCGTGCGGCGTCTCGACGGCCTGGTGCAGCGCCGTCGAGATCGGGCAGACGTCGCCGCCGCCATCTTGCGACGACACCGCGTGATAGTCGGAGTGCGTGCCCGTGTGACGGCCGAGCTGCCGCGCCGACGCGTGGCGGATCTCGCCGGTCGTCGGATCGACCACGTGCGCGGTGGTCGCTTCGTGGTGCAACCCGAGCAGGCCCGCCAGCACGAACCACGTGCACGCGACGGCTGCGAGCGTTCGGCGCGCACCCGAGGCGCGTCGAAGTACTTGCAGTCGAGTTGCACCTAGCACGACTCCACAAGTCGCACGCCGGCGAACGGTGCGTCAAGTGGGTGCGTATGCGGTGCAGCTAACGCCGTGATCGATCATGCAAACACGGCCTCGTTGCAGATGCAACGAAGTCTCATTTAGCCGAAGCGCACGCCGGAGCGCCCGCGGTGACCGACTTCACCTCGGCGGCGATCTGCTTCGCGATCGCCGTGAGCGCGAGCTGGTGTGCCTCGGCGAGCGCGTCGTAGCCGCGACTCGCCGGTTGTCGCGCGCTGTGCGAGCACACGAGCGCCGGAGCCGAGCCGCCGGCTTGGCGCACGGTCGAGATCGCCTCGATCAACGCGTGATCGTCGAGCACGGATTCGAAGCGCTGTACCGCGAGCTTCACGCGATACGTCGGAATGCTCTGCTCGGCGGTGACGTTCGCGACGTCGCGAACGCCGAGCTCGTGCGTGAGATCGTCGGAGAACGCGCGGCGAATCTCGAGCTTGAGCGGCGAGATCCATAGCCGCGTCTCGACCGGCGTGACGTGGCCGGTGCTCTCGCGAACGACGATCTCCGCGCGATCGACATCCGGCGGTACGTCGACGGGCAGCACTTCGAGCTGCAGCGCGTCGCTCACCGCGGCGCGTTGCTCCGGCGCCGACGCCACGAGCGTGTAGTAGCTGCTCGGCGCCGAGCGACAGCTGATCAGGAGAAGCAGGACGATGGACTTCATTAGTGCGGCTCTGGCCCCGAGTCGCGACCGCGCAAGATCGTCTCGGGATGCTGTTTGATGTACTCGGCGAGGCCGCGGAGCGAGAACGCCGCGCGATCGAGATCGTCGAGCGTCGTGCGCGCCGATTGCTGGATCGGCGAATCGGGCGCGGCGACGTTGTCGCGAATCGCCGCGAGCCCTTCCCGCAATGCCGCCATCGCGAGCTGTGCTTGCACGACGAGCTTCTTCGCATCGGGCACGACGTCGCGATTCACGTTGCCCAACAGCGTCGACGCCGCGCGCGTCGCGTCGTGGACGTCGGTGCCGATCTGATCGAACGGGATCTTGTCGATCTTCGACACGATGTCGCCGACCTGATCTTGGATCTGATCGGTGCCACCCGCCTCGGACGGCACGACCCACGTGCCCTCGCGCGGCGTGACGTTGCCGGCTTTCGCCGCCGGATCGAGCACGAGCGCGACGAAGAAGCTGCCGGTGAGTAAGTTTCCGGATCGCATCTGCGCGCGCAACCCGCGCGGCACGAGCGCCTGCAGCATCTCGGGGCCACTCTTGCCGGTGCGTGCGCCTTCGGCGACGAGCTCGGCATACGCGGCACCCAGTCGCTCGGGAAACACGGTCGCGTCGACGTCCGTGAAGAAGCTGCCGCGCACGGGATCGTAGCCGGGCCGCACGTTGTCGACGGCGCCGATCCGCGTGCCGTCGAAGTCGACTACGGTGCCCGGGCCGACACCGCGCAGCGGCTTGTCGAAGCGAACCGCGAGCGGCAGCGAGACCGTATCGGGCTTCGCCATCGCGTGCGGACGATCCTCGAACAACACGTACTTCGTGTTCTCCGCGGCTGGTTTGCCGGGATGATCCGCGTCGCGATAGCCGAACGCGATGCCGCCGGCGATCACCGTCGTCAGCGACTGCGTGTCGAGCCGAAGCCCGGCCGCGTCGAGCGTGACGTCGAGGCCGCTCGCGTTCCAGAACACGGTGCCATCGGTGACGTCGCGGTCGTACGGCGAGTCGATGAACATCTCCATGTCGACGCTCTTGCCGTCGGCAGCGAGCGCGAGCTCGGAGATCGATCCGACTTGCTGGCGCTCCAGGTACACCGGCGAGCGCACGACGAGCGAACCGGCGTCGTGCGTGGTCAACCGAAACCGCTTGCCGATCTGATCGTGCATCACGCCGGGCGGTTTCTCGAGCCCCGTGAAGTGATCGGCCTTCGTCTTCGAGCTGCCGACATCGACGCCGATATATGCGCCGGAGAGCAGCGTGCCGAGGCCCGAGACGCCGCCGACGCCGATGCGCGGGCGCTCGACCCAGAACTTGGTGTCCTCGACGGCGAGGTTGGCGGCGCCGTGACTGAGTTGCACCGTCGCGGTGATCTCCTTCAAGTCGTCGGTGATGTCGATGGCGGTGATCTTGCCGACCGGCACGTTTTTGTAGCGCACGTCGGATTTGCCGACCTCGAGGCTGTCGGCGCTCTCGAACGTGATGTGGATCGTCGGGCCGGCGCGGAGATACGTGCGCACCGCGAGCGCCGTCGCGGCCGCGATCGCGACGATCGGCACGATCCAGATCGCCGATGGTCGGCCGCGCTTGTGCTGGCGGACGTTCGGCGCCGGCAGGTCGTCGAGGTTCACTTCACTCATTGTCGAACCCCATCCCAGATGGTGCGCGGATCGAACGACGCGGACGCCAGCATCGTCAACACGACGACGCTCGCGAACGGCAACACCGCTGCGCCCGGCTCGACGTTCGCGAAGCGGCCGAGCTGGACGACGGCCGTCAGCAGCGAGACCACGAACACGTCGAGCATCGACCAGTGACCGATCGCTTGGATCACGCGATACAGATTCGTGCGCGCTCGCGGTCGCCACGTCGAACGGCGCCACGACGTGACGAGCAAGAAGCCGAGCGCGAGCAGCTTGGTGAGCGGTACGAGGATGCTCGCGGTGAACACGAGCACCGCGAGCTCCCACGAGCCTTCGCTCCACAGAAACTGAATGCCCGAGAAGATCGTATCCGAGCGATGCAGCGGGAACTGCTCCGTCTTCATCATCGGCAGGACATTCGCCGGAAAATATAACGCCACCGCGGCAACCACGAGCGCCACGCACCGCGATAGCGGTCTACGCACGACGATGCGCTCGCCGCAGCGCGAACACACGGAATCGCCGTCCGGCGCGCGCATCACGAGGCCGCAGCTCTCGCACTTGACGACTCCGAGCTCGGCGGCGGTCATCGCGACACCTTGTCGAACCGACTCCACAACAGCGCCTGATCGAACGAGCCGAGCGATGCCATCGCGAGCGCCATCACGGTCAGGCCGAACGCGCCCCAGCCGAGCACCGCGGTCGCCAGCCCGGTCAGCTTGACGATCGCGATGATCACGCCGAGTAGAAACACTTCGACGAGCCGCCACGGACGGAGTACGCTCATCAGCCGCATCGCGAGGCGAAATCCGGGCGGCTGTGTCCGCAACACGAGCGGCACGAGCACCCAGAGCAGCAGCCCGAGCTCGACGACCGGCGCGAAGATCAGCGTGATCGCGAGGCCGGCGGCGACGAACGGAGCCTGTTGATCGTACGACGCGATGATCGCGCGCCAGAGCGTCGCGTGCGTGGCGCTTCCCGCGCTGGTCAGCGAGATCAGCGGAAACGCGTTCGCGACGATCAGCGCGGCGAACGCGGTCAACGTCACCGCGAGCATCGCCGCGGGCTCGGTGTTCGCGTGATAGAGCGGCGCATCGCAGGTCACGCACCGCGCCGACGACCGGCCGGGCAACTCCTTGCGGCGATGCACCGTGTCGCAGTACGCACAAACCGCGAGCGCAGACATCGATTTTGTCTAGCACGAGCGACGCGGCCCAGGCATGCGAGCCGGGCGCATGATCGACTGTGCGTTGGTGCTACACCAGGCGCGGGACGATCAGGGCCCAGAACAAGATCGTCAGTAGCACCATCACGCCGGTCGTCACGGCGAGCGCCTTGCGGTGCGTCGGCCGGCGCATCGCGGGCGTGTCGATCTCGACGGCGGCGTACGATTCGCTGGTCTCGCGCGGCATCGGCGTCTCGGCGCCGGTGAACTTGTCGGAGCCGATGCGGCCGAACGCGACCTGATCGTCGGGGACCTGGTCGCGGACCAGCTGCGAGAGCGCCGGGGCATCGATATCCCAACCGCGATCGGTCGCGATGCGGCGCAGGTCGTTCGCGAGCTCGCTCGCGCTCGCGTAGCGCGCATCGCGGTCGCGTGCGAGCGCCTTCATCACGACCGCTTCGAGCTCGGGCGGATACCCGGCGACGCGATCGGACGGTTTCGGGATCGCTTCTTCGACCAGCGCGTACATCATCGCGACGTCGTTGTCGCGCTGGAACAACGCGCGCCCGGTCGTCATCTCCCACAGCACGACGCCGAGCGAGAACAAGTCGCTGCGCTGATCGAGCGGATGACACCGCAGCTGCTCGGGCGAGAGGTAGCCGTACTTGCCTTTGACCGACGTGCCCTGCGTCATGTTGACGTCGATCGCCTTCGCGACGCCGAAGTCGGCGAGCTTGACCTGGCCGTCGTAGCTGACCAGCACGTTCGACGGGCTGACGTCGCGATGCACGATGTGGCGCGGCGTGCCGTATTCGTCGGGCGCGTTGTACGCGTGCTCGAGCGCTTCGCACACGCCGATCGCGATGCGCAGCGCGGGTCCGTAGGGCAGGGCGTTGCCCGCTTTCGCGCACGTGCGCAACAGCCGCAGCACGGTCCCGCCGCGGACGTACTCCATCGCCATCACGTAGCCGTCGTCCTCGAACAGTTCGTAGATGTGGATGATGTTCGGGTGCGTCAATGTCGCGCACAGCTTCGCTTCGTTGATGAACATCTCGACGAAGTGCGGATCGTTCGTGAAGCTCGGGTGCAGCTTCTTCAGCACGACGTCGCGGGAAAACGCGACCGGGCCGCGCTGTTTCGCGAGGTAGACCTCGCCCATTCCACCCGTCGCCAGCTTCGAGATGACGTCGTAGTTGCCGATCGCTTGCATCCCAGAAGCGGTCGTCGCTCGACGAAAAGCAGTCGCAAACGCGCTCATGATTTCAATCCTGGAAATCAGCTTCTTGGTTGCGTGAGGTAAGAGTCAAGCCACACGGTTGGACCGCACTCACTCTCCAAGAAAGTTTGCGAGCCGCCTCACGAAGCAGATCGCGAGTGCTCAAAAACGGCCGCCGAACATCACCGCAGCGCCGCCACTCGTCGGTGCAACTCCGACCTCGGTCTCGTGCGGCGACCAGTTCGTCACGAACGCGAGCACGGCGGTCGCGACGCCTGCGGCGGCGGTCGCGCCGATGAGGATGTTGGTGCGGAGCTGGGTCGACTTCGCGTCGTTGTAGAGCGACATCGCGCTCGCAGTGTTACCGGCGGCGACGGCGGACTTGATCTGGTCGCGCTGGTTCAGCGTCGAGACGCCCTCGACGATCGCGCCGGCGCCGAGCCCCGCGGTCAGGATGCCGGTGACGAGGATCCACTTGCGGCCGACGCCGTGCGAGTCGTCGTCGCGAGTTGCCTGCATCGAGACCGCGAGCGGCTTGGCCTCGAGCTTCGGCGCGCGCGGTGGCGCGTCGAGCGACAGCGCGGTCGTGTGACCGGCGTCGGCGGAGAACTGCTTCGTCGCCTGGCGATCGCCATCGAACGTCGCGGCGACCGTACGTGCGCCCGGCTGCGCGAAGAACGCGTGATGCGTGGCTGCCTTGCCGCTGATCGCGCGCGCGTCGAGAGCGAGCGTGCACGGCTCGCTGCACGTGATCTCGAGCTGTGCGAGGTGCGGCGACAGGCTCGACAAGATCGCTTCGGCGACCTGGCGCGCATCGGCGTCGCTCGGATAGCGCCGCAGCAGCTCGGCGGCGAGCGTCGCCGCCATCGCGTCGTGCTTTGCCGCGAGGCGCGCGCGTGCAGCATTGCGGAGTGCCGCCGCCGACGGTGCGAGTGAATCGGCGAGCTCGTACAGATCCGCCGCGCGTGCCGGATCACCTGCAAGCATCGCCTCTTGCGCCTGCGAAAACGCGGTCGCCGCACCGTTCACGTCGTCGGCAAACACGGGTTTTGCCGAGATCGCGAGAGCGACGGTGATAGATAGAAGTGTAATGCTCTTTATCATCTGTTTCTCGTGGTTCACGTTGGTGGTGAATGACTCACATTGAGCAATAGCGAGCGACTTGTTAGCTTCTGCTCCATGAAGCAGATCGTCGGCGTGGTGTTCGCTTTCATCGCGCTGAACAGCGTCGGGTTTGTCGTATATCGCGCCTCGTCGACATCCGCGGCGGCAACGACCGATGCACCCCGCAGCAACATTGCACCTGATCCGATTGCGAGCCAACCGAAACCGACCGTCGGAGTCGACGCGACAATCACGCAAAATCCGAACGTATCGGCGCCCACGTCAACGACTTCCGTGGAAGAGTCGGCGGCACCTTCGCCTACGTCGAACCTCGTCGAGAATTCGCATTCCGCATCACGTCCGCGCGCGCCCGTGAAAACGCCGCCGCCGCGCCGCGTGCAGCAAAGCGCTGCACCTGCACCGAAACCTACAGTCGAGCCGACGGCGTCTTCTCCGACGACAACGCCGGCGCAACCGGTAACTCCGCCGCCGGCCGCGAAGCCCGACGATGTCATCCATCAGATGGAGGCGAATCCGTACAAGCGCGGCGAATGATGTGAGGTGCGTTTCGATCTTCGTCGGCACTGCATCGTTGCAGTCACTCGGAATTGCACATCTCGTATCTAGAATATGAATCGTCGATAATGAACGTGCTTGAGCGATTGCGATGAATGCCTTACGGTGGGCTCGATGAGTCGTCAGATCGTGATGTTGTTTTGCGCGTTCGTCGTCGCTCCTTCATGTGGAGACAACACCTCCAACCACAACGCGGGCCCCGATGGCGGCGCACCCGCTGATGCGCCGAGCGACGCGGCGACGATGACCGACGGCAAGATCGACGCGCCGCTCGGTTCGGGATCCGGATCCGGCTCGTCGGGCCTCGCGCCGATCCTCGGCTACGCGTTCGAAGACGTCGGCTCGACCGTCGCCGATAGCTCGGGCCACGCGTTCGACGGCACGCTCACCGGTGATCCGAGCTCGATCTGGACGAACGGCGGCCGCAACGGCAACGGGCTGTGGCTACAGAACCCGGGCGCCAACATGGCGACCTCCGAGTTCGTCTCGCTGCCGAGCGGCGTGTTCACCAACGTCACTGATTACTCGGTCGCGTTCTGGGTCAAGCTCGACCAGAACCTCGCGTGGCAGCGCGTCTACGATTTCGGTAACGGCCTGACCGGCACCGCCAACCGCTTCGCGTACTTCACGCCGCTCGGCTTCTTGCCGAATCCCGACGTCGGTCTGATGGCCGACGTGTTCACCGCAGCCGGCGGCAGCAATGCCTCGACCGCCGACGACAACATCGTGAACACGCAGACGCAGTTCCCGGTCGGCGTGTGGAAGCACGTCGCGATCACGAGCAGCGCGGGCGTGCAGACGATGTACGTCGATGGCTTCCCGGTCGGCACGATCACCGGTGATGTCGTCGCCGCGTCGCAGCTCGAGCCGCTCGGACCGCAATCGTGGCTCGGCAAATCGCGCTTCGCGCCGGCCGATCCGGGGCTCGACGGCACGCTCGACGACTTCTACATCTTCAACA
Organism: Kofleriaceae bacterium; assembly: GCA_036490255.1. Lineage (GTDB taxonomy): Bacteria > Myxococcota_A > Polyangia > Haliangiales > Haliangiaceae > JABFXX01. The sequence goes on along the minus strand of DASXEF010000149.1, from coordinate 6,631 downwards.
AGGCGCTGAGCGCCGACGAGATCGCGACGCAGCTGGCGCTGCCGCAAAAGGACTACACGTACTGGCGGTTCGACGAAGGCACCGGTGCGACCGCGGCCGATCTCTCGGACTACAAGAACACCGCCGCGCTCGAGAACGGCGTGACGTGGGATAGCAGTGCGCGGCTCGGCAACGGCGTCGAGCTCCCGGGCGCCGCCGCGGCAGCGACCGGGCCGACCGTCGAGCTCGCGAAGAACCCACTCGCCGACTGCACGAACCAGCTCACGATCGCGGTGTGGGTGAAGCTGCCGGCGCTCACGCCGTGGACGCAGATCTTCGAGGTCACGAGCGACACCGGCGCCGTCGGCGAGGAATGGATCGATCTCATCTCGTACGACGGCACCGCGCCGCACTTCGCGATGATCACGTCGACCGCCAACAACGTCGATCTCGTGGGCGCGACGAACCCGTTCGACGACGGTACCGGCCACGCCGACGGCAAGTGGCACCACCTCGCGGTCACGGTCGCGCCCGATACCGGCAACCCGGCGATGAACGACGTCGTGATGTACGGCGATGGCGTCGTGATCGGCAACACGACGACGACCGCGTACGTCTCCGCGTTCAGCAGCGCGACGACCGGCGCACCGATGACGCACTCCTGGCTCGGCAAGTCGCGCTTCGGTACCGACCCGTATCTCGCGGGCTCGCTCGACGATCTGCGCGTCAGCTGTCGCGCGTACACCGCCGACGAGATCAAGAACCTCGCGACCCCGGCCAAGTGATGCGCACAGTCGTTGTCTTGCTCACTGCGGCAGCATCGGCGTGCACGGTGATCTCCAGCGATCTCTTGACCTCAGGTCCCGGCTCGGGCTCCGGATCGGGATCGAGCATGGATGCGAGCGTCGGCTCTGGCTCGGGGCCGGGCTCGGGCTCGTCGGTGACCGACGGGCTCGTCGTCGATTACGAGTTCGACGAATGCTCGGGCTCGGTCGTCACCGATGCGACCTCCGGCAAACACGACGCGACGATCACCGGCGCGTCGACGATCTGGAGCGGCAGCGGTGGCCGTCACGGCTGCGACATCGCGATGCTGCCGGTGAGCCCGGCGACCGCGTACGTCACCGTGCCGGCCGGAATCTTCACCGGCGTCAGCGACTTCACGATCGCGACGTGGGTGCGGATGACGAGCAATCCGAGCTGGTCGCGCATCTACGATCTCGGCGGCAATGCCGCCGGCTTCATGTACCTGTCGACGAACGGTTACGCGGTCGGCACGACGACCGACATCGGCGTCGATGCCGACTGGTATTTCGCACCGACCGGCAGCGCGACGGCGGGCGTCGATTCCTATCTCGGCACGTCGACGGCGCTGCCGACCGGCGTGTGGAAGCACGTCGCGATCACCGGCAAGGGCAGCACGGGCGAGCGCCACATCTACATCGATGGCTTTCCAGCCGCGGATCTCACGAGCAGCCAGCCGATCTCGCCGAGCCAGTACGAGCCGCTCGGCGACTCGTGGATCGGCAAGTCGCGCTTCGATGCCTCGGGCGATCCCGGGTTTCCCGGCGAGATCGACGAGTTCAAGGTCTACAACCAGATCCTCACGCCGGATCAGATCGCGGATCTGGCGTGGCCGCAGTCGGACTATCACTACTGGCGGTTCGACGAGGCCGGCGGCACGACCGCGGCGGACTCGTCGGACTACGCGGCGGGCAGCGCGAGCTTCACCGCAACGCTGACGAACGGCGCGAGCTTCGCGGTCGGCGTCGGCATCCTCGGCAACGCGCTCGGGTTCGCCGGCGGATCGGCGGGCACGTCGAGCGCGTATGCCGAGATCGACGGCAATCCGCTCGCGAATTGCGCCAGCGCGAACCAGTTCACGATCGCGGCGTGGATCCAGATCAAAGCGTACGAGACCAACAGCCACGTGTTCGACTTCGGCGGCGCGTCGACCGACATCTATCTGGCGCCGAGCAACGGCACGTCGCAGCTCGCGGTCGGGATCACGTCGACCAACGGCAACGTGACCGTCACGCACTCGCCGCTCGCCGCCGACGATACGTGGCACCACGTCGCGGTCACGATGGACGCGACCGGCAACGTGTCGCTCTACCTCGACGGCGCGCAAGTGCAGGTCGAGACCACGACCGCGAAGGCTTCCGACTTCGCGGGTACCGCGATCAATCAAGCGTATCTCGCGAAGTCGCGTAGCAACGATCCGTACTTCAACGGCGCGATCGACGATCTCCGGATCGCGTGTCGAGCCTACACACCCGACGAGATCAAGAATCTCGCACACAAGTGAGTTGCAGTGAGCAAATACGTAGTCGCTACTGCACTGCTATTCGCATGTCGATCACCACACGCTGCGGCGACGGCCGACGGTGGTCATGACGACGCGCCGATCGATTCGGCAACCGACGCGCCGATGGTCGACGCGTTCGTCGCCAGCGGCATGTTGCCGCTCGCCGGCGATCTGACGCCCGTCCACGATCCGTCGATCATCGGTGCGAACGGCATCTACTACGTGTTCTCGACCGGCGACGGGCTGCCGATTCGCAGCTCGCCGGACCTCGACACGTGGAACGGCGACGGCCAGGTGTTCACCGCGCTGCCGTCGTGGATCACGACGACCGATCCGAGCGATCCGCTGAGCCTGTGGGCGCCCGACATCTCGTATTGGGGCGGCGAATATCACGTCTACTACGCGGCATCGAAGTTCGGCGTGAACACGTCGTGCATCGGTTATGCGACGAGCCCGTCGCTCTCGCCGCCGGCCTGGAGCGACCACGGCCCGGTGATCTGCTCGACGAGCAGCAACGACTACAACGCGATCGATCCGAACGTCGTGATCGACGCGAGTGGCGATGCGTGGCTCGTGTTCGGCAGCTTCTGGAGCGGCATCAAGCTCGTCGCGCTCGACGCGGCCGGCGCGCGCCAAGGCTCCGCGTTCTACTCGCTCGCGACCCGCGCCGACACGGCGGTCGAAGGACCGTTCATCGTCGCGCACGGCAGCTTCTACTACTTGTTCGAATCGGTCGGCACGTGCTGCGACGGTAGTGCGAGCACGTATCGCATGCTCGTCGGCAGATCCGACGCGCTCACCGGACCGTACGTCGACGCCGACGGCAGCGATCTCGCCGACGGCGGCGGCACGCAGCTGGTCGCGGGCGACGCCCAGTGGATCGGCCCGGGTCACGACGCGATCTACGAGGCGCCGAGCGGCGACTGGTACAACGTCTATCACGCGCTCGACGCATCGAACGCGTACACGCCGACGCTGCGGATCGCACAGCTGCAGTGGGTGAACGATTGGCCGGTCTCGGCGGGGCCGTGATCACAACCGATAGTGGATCTGCACGAGCGCGTATCCCGACGTGCCGCCTCCACTGCCGAGCGCGATCGTCTGCACGCGGTTCGTCAGCAACAGCTCCCAATGCGAGCTCGCAAACCAATGCAGGTTGGCGTCGAACGCTTCGAGGTCGACAGCCTTGACGTGAAGATCCTCGTCGTATTGCGATAGCCCGAAATCGATCAACCAGCTCGGGTGCACGAACCACGAAGCCATCAAGTAGCTGACGAGCTGATCGCGCTGTCCACCCGCCGCGAACGTCTGGCGAATCGCTTGGCCTTCGAATTGGAATAATAGATTCGCCGGCGCGAGCCAGTACTTGGCCGTGATGCCGCCGGCGACTCGCGCATCGACGTCGCTCTTCGCGTAGCGACCTTCGATGCCGAGCGCCGACGCCGTGGTCGGGCGCGCCTCCGCGTACAGCGCGCCGCCATTGCCGAGCTCCGTCGACCATTGCAACGGGTCGTGCACGAACGCGGTCGCGTGCGCTTCCCAGCGCGGATCGACGTATTCGACGGCGACGCCGTAGGTCTCGCAGTCCAACGGAGTTTGGCCGTAAACGCGCGTGAAGTCGTTGTGCTCGGCGAAGCGCAAGCCGTAGACCGGCACGAAGCGACCGGCGCGCACGAACAAGCCAGTCGGCGAATCGGCATGTTGTTGCCACATCAACCAGTGCTCGCGCAGCTGGAAGAACGTCAGCGGACGACTCGTATCGCCTTCTTGCACGCCGGCCGTGGCGTAGAGCGAGAAGCCGTCGCGGTGAGCCCACGCTGCGGCTTCCGCTTCCATCGGAAACGCGTTCGGCGAAGCACCGCGATCGTAGATCAGTCCGGCGCCGGCGCGGACGTCGGCGCCGACGAGCAGCCAATCGGGACCGTCGAGCTTGCCGTGTGCCGGATCCGCATTGCCACCGAATGTCGAGAACGTCTCGATCATCGAGCGGCCGTTCTCGTTCAGCAAGCCACCGCCGGCTGGAGACACGTGGCACGCCGAGCACGTCTGGTCCTGGCCGAGCTGGAACTGCGGATATGCCGACACGCGCGCTGGAATGATCAACGCGACGAGAAAGATGACGAGCTTCATTCGAGTCCCGCCGCGCCGTCGTCGATCCAGGTTTCGATCAGATCGATGTCGGCTTGTGCGAGCGGAGAATCGGGCGGCATGACGTCGCGCGTTCCGCTGATCACCGTGTAGAGGTCGGAACGTTGTGCGTCGCCGGGCACGACGAGCGTCATGCCGCGATCCGTCGACTTCAGCGCCGCGGTCGCGTGGTCGATCGTGTCGAACGCGTAGCCGTGCTGCGCGGTCTCCGACGAGTGGCAGCCGGCGCGGCCGCAGCGCGGCACGAGGATCGCCTCGATGATGTAATCAGCTGTTTCCGGTCGGGCTTCACTCGCGCAACTCGCGGCGATCAAGAGCACGGCGCAGAGCGCACGTTTTGCCATTTGGCGCGCGACGCTAGCATTCGCGATCGCTCGGGTAAGGTTAAGAGTTCGTCGGCGCGGCGACGCGATCGACGAGGAAGATCACCGCAGCGATCGCGAGCGCGCCCGCCGCGACGAGAAACGTCTTCGCGCCTAGGATCCCGAACGCGCTGCCGCCGCCGAGCATGCCGGCGATGCTCGCGATGCTGCCGGAGCTACTCGCGACGCCTTGCAGGCGACCGCGCATCGCCGTCGGACCGGTCGCGGAGAGCATCGCGAGATACGACGGCCACGACAGGCCGTTGCCGACGCCGTAGAGCACGGCCGCGATGAACGCCGCACTCGAGCCGCCGACCGCGACGAGCAAGTACGCGACCGCGACCTGCACGGAGCCGATCGCACCGAGCGTTTGATCGGTGCCGCGGGTCGACAGCTTCGGCAGGAGCCACGCCTGGGTCGCGATCAGGCTGAGCGCGAGCACGCCGAACAAGTTGCCGAGCTGACCACTCGACCAGCCGAGATCGACGAGCGCGTGCATCGGCAACACGGTCGTGAAGATCGAGAAGCCGAGATAGACGAGAAAATAGAGCGCGATCATCCGCTTCGTCCGCGGAATCGCGAGCAGCGCCGCGAGCGAGCTGCGGCGTGGCGGCTGCACGCATTCTTTCGCGCCGCCGCCGAGCACCTTGTGTGCGAGCCGCGGGCTCGCGACCGCCGCCGGCAGCTGCGGGGTGGTCGGCAGCTCCGGCAACAGGCGCCAGACCACGACGGCACCACCGGCCGACAACGCCATCGCGAGCAGCACCAGCCAGACCACTCCGGCGTGATCGCGTGCGATGTAGCCGGCGGCGACCGGACCGATCACGAAGCCCAGGCTCGATGCAGCACCGAGCCGCGCGAAGTTGCGCTTGCGCTGAGCGGGCTCGGTGATATCGGCGAGATACGCGTTCGCGACCGAGATGCTGCCGTTGATCAGGCCGTCGGTCGAGCGCGAGATCACGATCAACAACACCGGCAACACGACGATGACGTGGCCGGTGATGCTGCTGTCGAGCGTGAACAGCGCGGTTTGCGGCACGAGCAACGCCACGACGAAGATCACCCACGCGACGAGGCCGCCGAGCTGGCTGTACAACAGCACGCGCTTGCGGCCGAGTCGATCGGACATGGCGCCGAGCCACGGTGCGCCGACGAGCTGACACGCGGAGTACGACGCGCCGATCACGCCCATCACGAACGCGTTGCCGCCCAACGACGTCACGAGGAAGACGAGGAACGGCATCACCACCGAGAAGCCGAGGCTCGACAGAAAGTTGACCGTGATCAACGGAAGCAATGCGCGACCGCGGTCGTCACTCACACCGACACCGTACAGGATCGACGGAACCTGGTCGCCGAATGCGAGGCGCACGGGAGCGGCTTCACGCCGCCGCGCCGGCCCGAGCCCATCGCGAATCACATTGCCCGGCCGAGCCGTCACGCGCGCGCAGCAGAGGCTACCGTGGCGAGCGCGACGCCGAGGGAGCTCTCGGGATTCGCGGGCGCACTCGAAGCGCGCCACGCGATCACGCCGTCGGGCCGGACGAGCGAAGCGCCGTTCGCAGCGAGGCCGAAGGCGTCGCGCGCGGCCGCGTCGATCGATGCAAGCACGATCGGGATCCCGAGCGCCGCGCTGACGCGAGCCGCTGGTGTGTTCCATCCGGCCGTCGAATCGCCGACGACGAGCACCCAGCTCGCCCCGAACAGATCGAGCGTCGATCCATTCCCCTTCGGGACGTGCGGTGCGCGTGTTCCGGGTTGGCCGCGCCATGCATCGGGGCGCGCCGCGGCGGGTAGCTCGGCGCCGACACCTGCCACGGCCGTCGAGCGATAG
>DASXEF010000104.1:0-12748 GCA_036490255.1 Kofleriaceae bacterium | reverse complement strand
CCGGCGCCGACCGTCTTGCCGCCTTCGCGAATCGCGAACCGCAGACCTTCTTCGCAGGCGATCGCCGAGACCAGCTCGACGTCGATCTTGATGTTGTCGCCCGGCATCACCATCTCGGTGCCCGCCGGCAGCGTCGCCGTGCCCGTCACGTCCGTCGTCCGGAAGTAGAACTGCGGGCGATAGCCGTTGAAGAACGGCGTGTGACGACCGCCTTCTTCTTTCTTGAGCACGTACACCTCGGCCGTGAAGTGGTTGTGCGGCGTGATCGTGCCCTTCTTCGCCAGCACCATCCCGCGCTCGATCTCTTCGCGCTTCGTGCCGCGCAGCAGCACGCCGACGTTGTCGCCCGCGATGCCCTCGTCGAGCAGCTTGCGGAACATCTCCACGCCCGTGCACGTCGTCGTCCGCGTCTCGCCGAGCCCGACGATCTCCAGCTCGTCACCGACCTTGACGATGCCGCGCTCGATGCGTCCCGTCACCACCGTGCCGCGGCCCGTGATCGTGAACACGTCCTCGACCGGCATCAGGTACGGCTTGTCGATCTCGCGCTTCGGCTCCGGGATGAACGAGTCGCACGCGTCCAGCAGCTTCTGGATCGACTGCACGCCGTACTCGCTCGCCTCGCCCTCGAGCGCCTTGAGCGCCGAGCCGCGGATGATCGGCGTCGTGTCGCCCGGGTAGCCGTACTTGTCGAGCAGCTCGCGCAGCTCCATCTCGACCAGGTCGAGCAACTCTTCGTCGCCCTTGCCGATCATGTCGCACTTGTTCAGGTACACGATGATCGCCGGCACGCCGACCTGGCGCCCCAGCAGCACGTGCTCGCGCGTCTGCGGCATCGCGCCGTCCGGCGCCGACACCACCAGGATCGCGCCGTCCATCTGCGCCGCGCCCGTGATCATGTTCTTGATGTAATCCGCGTGGCCCGGGCAATCGACGTGCGCGTAGTGCCGCTTGTCCGATTCGTACTCGACGTGTGCCGTCGAGATCGTGATGCCGCGCGCCTTCTCTTCCGGCGCCTTGTCGATCTGATCGAACGCCGTGAACTTCGCCAGCCCCTTCGTCGACTGGACCTTGGTGATCGCAGCAGTCAACGTCGTCTTGCCGTGGTCGACGTGGCCGATCGTTCCGATGTTGACGTGGGGCTTGTTGCGGACGAATTTCTCTTTGGACACGTGCGGTTCTCCTTAGGCGCGGGCGCGGGTGAGAGTCAGCTCTTCGCGGATCTGCGCGGGCACTTCAGCGTAGTGATCGAGCTCCATCGAGTACGTGGCTCGGCCCCGAGTTCGTGACCGAAGGTCGGTCGCGTAGTTGAACATCGAGGCCATAGGGATAAAACAGGCGACGGCTTGTACACCGGGCCGTGCGGTAATTCCAGCGACTTTTCCACGTCTCGCATGGAGATCGCCGAGCACGTCACCGACGGCGTCATCGGGAGTGACCACCTCGAGGGACATGATCGGCTCGAGCACGGTCGGAGCCGCGCGGTTGGCCGCTGCGACGAACGCCTTGGACCCCGCGACTTTAAAGGCGAAATTGTTCGAATCGACGGGGTGATAGCTGCCGCCGACGACCTGGACCCGGAGATCGGTCATCGGGAATCCGGCGATCACGCCGCGCTCGACCGCTTCGGCGACCCCTGCCTCGACGGCGGGAGCGTGGTCGGCCGGGATGTCGCTGGCCGGCGCACGATTCTCGTAGACATAGCCGCCGCCGCGATCGGTGGGCTCGACCACGAGGCGGACGTGGCCGTACTCGCCGCGCGGACCGCCGGAGCTGCCGGTGACGCGAACGAACTTGTTCTCGCCCTCGCCGCGCTGGGTGACGGTCTCGCGATACGCGACTTGCAGGCTGCCGACGCGGGCTTTCACGCCGAACTCGCGGCGCATCCGATCGACCACGATCTCGAGATGGAGCTCGCCCATCCCGCTGATCACGATCTGACCGGATTCGGGATCGGTCTTGACGCGAAAGCTCGGATCTTCGATCGCGAGCCGCTCGAGCGCGCGCACGAGCTTCACCGCATCTTCTTCGGTGTCCGGCTCGACGACGACGCCGATCACCGCGTTCGGCACCGCGATCGGATCGAGCAAGATCGGCGAGCGCGGATCGCATAGCGTGTCGCCGGTCGCGAGCTTGCTGCTCGACGACGACGTCGTCAGCACGGCGCCGATCATGCCGGACTCGATCGCGCGAATGTCTTCGCGATGGTTCGCGAACATGCGCACGAGCCGCGGAATTTGCTCGAGCTGGCCGCGCGTCGCGTTGAGCACGGCGTCGCCGACGCGCAGGCAGCCGGTGTAGACGCGCACGAACGTCAGCTGACCGCCGGAGTCGTCGGATTGAACTTTGAACGCGAGGGCGGCGAGCGGTTCGTCGTCGCCGATCGTCGGCCGCACGATCGTCGGCGCGCCGGCGGGCCCGGAGATCAGATCGGCGGGATCGCGACCGCGCACGACGCCGACGTCGATCGGCGACGGCAGATAGTCGACGACGGCGTCGAGCAAGTTGTGAATGCCGAGGTTCGCGAACGCGGCGCCGACGAGCACGGGCACGCCGCGGCTCGCGAGCGTCACGCGGCGCAGCGCCGTCTTGATCTGCGCCGCGCCGAGCTCGCGGCCCGAAACCCACGCCGCCATCAGCTCGTCGTCGTGCTCGGCGATCGCTTCGATCATCGTTTCGCGCGCGGCGCTCGCGGCGGCGACATGCGCGGCCGGGATCGGCCCGTCGTTGAACTTCACGCCGAAGCTGCCGTCGTCCCACGTGCGCGCGCGCAGCGTGACGAGATCGATCACGCCTTCGAGATCAGGACCGATGCCGAGCGGCAGCTGCACGAGCACCGGCTTCGCAGCGAGCCGCGTCGTCAATTCACCGACGACGCGCGCGACGTCGGCGCCTTCGCGATCGCATTTGTTGATGAACGCGATGCGCGGGATGCGATAGCGATCGGCCTGGCGCCAGACCGTCTCGCTCTGCGATTGCACGCCCTCGACGGCGGAGAACACCGCGACCGCGCCGTCGAGCACGCGCAGCGAGCGCTCGACTTCCATCTGGAAGTCGACGTGGCCCGGCGTGTCGATCAGGTTGACCGTGTGGCCGTTCCACTCGAACGTCGTCGCGGCGGCGGTGATCGAGATCCCGCGCTCCTGCTCCTGCTCCATCCAATCGGTGAAGGCAGCGCCGTCGTCGACCTCACCGATGCGCGAGATCGCGCCGGTGTAGAACAGCATGCGCTCGGTCGTCGTCGTCTTACCGGCGTCGACGTGCGCCATGATCCCGATGTTCCGCGTGTGATCCAGCTGGATCTCGCGGGGCCGGCCGCTGGGGCCGCTATGGTCGGGACGAGGAGTCATGGATTCGAGCCTGGTGGTTTGGAGCCTGTGCTCCACCTACCGGACCCCTTGGGGTCGTTAGATCAGCTCACCAACGGTAGTGCGCGAACGCCTTGTTCGCGTCGGCCATCTTGTGGACGTCTTCGCGCTTCTTGACCGCGTTGCCGCGGTTCTGCGCTGCATCGACGATCTCGTTCGCGAGCCGGTCGATCATCGTCTTCTCGTTGCGCTCGCGCGCGTACTCGACCAGCCAGCGCATGCCGAGCGCGAGCGAGCGGTCCGGGCGAACGTCGACGGGAACCTGGTACGTCGAGCCACCGACGCGGCGGCTCTTCACTTCGACGCGCGGGCGCACGTTGCCGAGCGCGCGGTCCCAGACTTTCAACGGATCATCTTTGGCGCGCTCTGCGACGAGATCCATCGCGCCGTAGACGATCGCTTCCGCCGTCGACTTCTTGCCGTCGTGCATGACGACGTTGATGAACTTGGTCATCCGCTTGCGAACATCGACGGGAGCGTCGGTGTACTTCGGATCCGGCAGGACCTTACGCTTGGGAACTTCACCTTTACGCGGCATGGCTCTCTAGATATCCTCAGGTTGATCAGCTGGGACGCTTGGCGCCGTACTTGCTGCGGCTTCGTTTGCGCCCCTGAACGCCAACGGCGTCCAGCGTCCCTCGAATGATGTGATAGCGAACGCCCGGGAGATCCTTGACGCGGCCGCCGCGAATCAGCACGACCGAGTGCTCCTGCAGGTTGTGTCCCTCGCCGGGGATGTACGACGTGACTTCCATGCCGTTCGTCAAGCGGACACGTGCGACCTTGCGAAGCGCCGAGTTCGGCTTCTTCGGCGTGGTCGTGTAGACGCGCGTGCAAACGCCGCGCTTTTGCGGGCACTGCTTCAGCGCCGGCGAGGCGCTCTTGGTGCGAACTTTTTCGCGACCACTGCGAACGAGCTGATTGATAGTCGGCATCTAGATCCTGGGCGAGCTTCGGGGAGGCGAAATCTTATGGATCCGCCCCCTTCTGTCAAGCTGCTAATGGATATAGCGCGCCAGGTTGGCCGCTTGCTTGCGCACGACGGCGTTTGGCTCGTGCGTCGCGGCGAACTTTAGATAGATCGCGGCGGGATGCCCGATCGTGCGCAGGAACGCGGTCGCGCGACCTTGCGTCTTCGGGCTGCCCAACATCTTGATCACGTTGCGATTGATCGTCGGGTTCTGGCGATATTCGGGGTTCTTTTTGATCGCCTCGGCGTAGTGATCCATCGCGACCGACCACCAGCGCTGGTCGAAGTAGAGGTTGCCGAGCAAGAACGGGATGTACGCGCTCTTTAGGTTTCTGGGCTCCAGGCTGCGCAGGCTCGCGAGCGCGAGGTCGCGCTTGCCGTCTTTGATCAGGTTGACCGCGTCGTGGACGCTGGTCGCGAGCTGCGGGGTCGCCTCCGGCGCCGGCGCGTGGGTCTCGAGCTCTTCTTTGGTCTTCGGCGCGTCGGCCGCTTCTTCGGTCGCCGATCCCGTATTCGCTTCCGGATCGGGGTCCTCGGCCGCCTTCGGATCCAGTTCGATCTCGTCGGAGCCGGAGCCTGCGACGGCCGAGCCCGAGCCCAAGTCCGAGCCCGATCCCGATCCGATCTCTGCGGACGATCCGACGTCTGCCGAGCCCGCATCCAACTCGGCGGCATCGATCTCGACCTCGACCACCGCGGCATCGGCGACCACCGGCGGCGTGATCATCGCGATCGCCGATCCGGATCCGGCGATCGCGGCATCGATCGAAACCCGCGCCGCCGAGCCGACGACCTGCTCGTGCTCGTAGACGTCGCGCTTGGCGTCGTCGCGCTTCATCAGATATCCGGCCATCGCCGCCGCGCCGCCGACGAGGACCGCGAGCGCGGCGAGGTAGCGCCACAGCTTCGACGGCTTCGCGACGTCGAGGTTCGTGGTGTCGACGTCGAGCATCGTCGGCGCGATCGCGACGGAACCGGTCGTCTTCTTTTGAGGCAGCGCCGAAGCTTCGACGACGAGCGGCGTGAGCGCGACGCGGCTCGACGTGCCGGCGAGCGCGTCGAGCGCGTTCGCGAGCTCCATCGCGGTCTGAAAGCGATCCTTCGGCGACTTTGCCATCGCCTTGTCGATCAGCTCCTGAATGCCGTCCGGCAAATCGACGTCGGGCGGCATCCGATCGGCGAGCTTCGGGATCGGCGCCGCGCGATGCATGCCGAGTAGCTGCATCGTGTCTTCGGCGCGAAATGGCCGCTCGCCCGCGATCATCTCGAACAGCACGACACCGACCGCGTAGATGTCGGTACGCGCGTCGATCGTGCCGCCGGGCACCGTCTGCTCGGGCGCCATGTAGTTCGGCGTGCCGACGACGACGTTGGTCTGCGTCGCGTCGCGGCCGGCATTGGCGTTGCCGCGCAAGCGCGCCAAGCCGAAGTCCAAGATCCGCACGCGCTCGCCATGGCCGATCTCGTCGGTGATCATGATGTTCGCGGGCTTGATGTCGCGATGGACGATCTCTTGCTCGTGCGCGTGTGCGAGGCCCGCCGCGATCTGTTTCGCGAGCTGCAGCGCCTGCGGCACCGGGATTCGCCCGCCTTCGTCTTCGCGCCGCCGCAGCGTCGTGCCGGCGACGAAGTCCATCACCAAGTACGGCTCGTCCTTCCAGACGCCGAAGTCGACGACCGACACGCAGTTCGGATGTGCGAGCTTGCTCATCACGCGCGTCTCGCGGTCGAAGCGCGCTTGAAATTCGGCGTCGTTCGCGAACGACGCGTGCAAGAACTTCACGGCGACGATCTTGCCGACGGGCACGCGCTCGGCCTTGTAGACCGCGCCCATCGAGCCCGATGCCATCACCTCGACGAGCTTGTAGCGCTCGTCGATCAGGTCACCGACCCGCTCTTGCGCTTCGTCGGCCATTCAGGCCGAGAAGACTACCACTTGTGACCGCGCTCTCGCGTCCTTCGCTTGCGGCTTCTCCGGACGCGGCGCGCCACTTATGACCGCGCTCTCGCGTCCTTCGCTTGCGGCTTCTCCGGACGCGGCGCGGTCAATTTCAGTGCGTCCACTTCTCTTCGCGGCGATGCTCGCCTTCGTCGTACTCGTGCGCCATCACGAAGTGATACGCGACCTCGCGCGCCTTCTCGTTCTCGACGACGCACTCGAACAAGAACTCGCCCTCGACCTCGGTCGCCTCGACCTGCACGTAGGCGATCTCGGTCGGGAACACGAGCAGCTCGCCGACGAGATCTTTCGCGCGTGCGAGCTGGACGACGCGCGTGTGATCGTCTTCGGTGAGCAGCGTCCAGTGAAAGTCGTCGTGGTCGAGCATCACGACTTCCGGCGTGCCCGCGCGGACGATGCAGTTCGCGTGGCCGCCGAGCCACTGCCAGAACCGCTCGAACGTGAGCGTGGTGGACACTGGAGCGAGCCGCTTTCCCGTCGTCGATCCCATGACGAGGTGCTTGTAGCCGCGCTCGCTCCGCGACGCAAGCGACTTAGAACCGGCCGCTCAGAACGGCCCCTGCGGCGGTTCCCGTGGCGATCGGCGTCACGCGCAATCGATCCGTGCTCGGCTCGTCGAAGAAGTACAAGCCGGCGCCGATCGCGGCGACCGCGACCGCCGCGCCGCCGAGCAGCCACGTCGTGTCGACGAAGTGGTCGCGCGAGCTCACCGCCGCGTCGTACGCGTCGGCCGTGCTCGGCGGTTGATTGCCGGCATCGATCTGGTCGCGCAAGTTGCTCGCGCGATCGTCGCGCTCGATCGCCACGATCGTCGTCGCGATCGCACCGGCCGCGAGCACGCCGGCGGTGCCCCACAGCCACGGCACGGCGCGGCGCTTCGCCGTGCGCGCGAGCGGCGCATCGATCGCGAGCGCTTGACCGCGCGCGACCACCAGCTCGCGGCCGTACGGCTCGTGACCGCGCAGCGAGATCGCGAGCAGGTGCTTGCCGGCGGCGACGTCGAGCGCCGGCGTGGGTGCGGTCGCGACCGCCCGACCGTCGATCGCGATCGATGCGTCGCTCGTCGTCTTGATCGCGATGGTCGCCGGCTTCGGCTCGAGCTCGACTTCGATCAGCTGCGATTGCCCCGCGATCGCGACCGCGCGCTTGTGGACCGCCTGATAACCGTCGGCGTGCACTTCGATCACGTGATCTTTCGCCTCGACGTCGACGAGCGCGAACGGCTCGATCGGCTTGCCGTCGAGCGTCGCGGCGAGCCCCGGCAACGCGGTTTGCGTCGCGTCGCCGATCTCGCGCAGCGCGGTCGTATCGGCGTGCTGGTCGCGGATCGTCACCGAAACGCCGAGCCGCGTGTGCGCCACGGCCGGCGCCGCGATCGTCGTCGCCGAGATCCGCAAGCGCTCGAGCTCGCGCTGCATCTCGCCGAGGTTATCGGCGGCATCGCCGACGCGGCCTCCGGTCTTCACGCGATCCAGGTACGTGCGATACAGCTGCACCGCGCGCTGCACGTACTCGGGCTTCGGCTCGATGATGTACAGCCTGCGATACGCCTGCGCCGCCGAGAACGCGATCTCGGGCAACGGCATCGCCTTGTAGGCCTCGTCGAAGTCGGCCGCCGCGGCGCCGAAGTTTTGCGCCGAGTACGCCTGTGCGCCGGCGCGGAAATAACGCTCGGCGGCGGCGCGATCGTCGGCATGTGCCGTCGCCGCGACGAGCATCGCGATCACGACGACGCGCTTCACGGCGCCACCGCCGCGGCCTGGCACGCGAGGTCGCGCGAGCTGCATTGCACGAGCACGGTGAGCGCGCGATCGCCGCTGTCGCCGCGGATCGCGACGATGTCGTCGACGCCGTCGCCGGTGACATCGCCGACCGCGATCTGGCGCAGCGGTGGTAAGCCGGTCGCGAGCACGGTCGCGCTGCCGTTGGCGACGCGCGCGAGCAGCGACGCGCCGGTCGAGTCGTGGCACAGCACGATCAGGCTCGCGGTCGGCGCTGCGAGCGTCGGTCCGGCCATCGCGAACACGCCGGCGCCGGCATCGACGCATTGCACGCCCGGCGCGACGGTCGCGACGAGCGCGCCGAGATCGGTGCAGCTCGTCGGCACGCCGGTGGCGTCCATCGCGCACGCCTCGACGAGGCCGGGCCCCGAAGCGTCGGCGGTTTGCGCCGGTGCGAACGCGAGCACGAGCTCGTCGGAGCCGTCGACGTCGAACGCGAACGCGGTGTGTGCGACCGCGCCGCTGCCCGCCATCGCCGTCGGCACCGGGAGCGTCGTCGCCATCGCGCTGCCCTGCGCGTCGGCTTTCGGCGCGAACGTCCACGGATCGACGCGAAACGCCTGCGGTGGCGTTTCGTGATCGACGCCGACGATCACGTCGTGAGCCGAGCCGGTCGCCCACGCGAGCGCGGTCGCGTCGCGGATGCACGGCGACTTGCCGGTCGACGGATCGCCGACCGTGCAGTCCTCGAGGCCCGTGACCTGCTCGCCGAACACGAGGTCGATCGGATCGCTCGGATCGAGACCGGCCGGCGTGCCGTCGAGCCGATACGCGATCACCGGCGCGGCGTCGGCGGTGCCGCTGTCGCCCGCGAGCATCGACACGATGTCGAGGTACTGCGGGTTACCGCCGCCGAAATGACCGGTCACGACCGAGCGCATCGGCGCGTCGCGCGACGGATCCGCGCCCGCCCGCGGCTCGAAGTACGACAGCATCGTGCGCTCGGGGTTGCCGTGCAAGAGCGTCAGCGCCGGCGCACCGGTCTGCAGCTGCTCGACGACGACGAGGTCGGAGATCACACCCGCCGGATCGTTCGAGTCGATGATGTCGATCGGCATCAGCGAGCTTGTCGTCGAGAACGCGCCCTCGCCTTGCTGCGTGAAGTTGTTGCCGGGCTCGCCGAACCCGACGGAGAGCTCGACGTGATCGAGCAGCTTCTCGGTGTACGCGATGTCGAACGCGCCGTTGCCGTCGAAGTCGCCGGTCGTCAGCCCGGTGACGACGCCGGCGGTCTCGAGCGGCGCGACGACGTAGCCCGCGACCGAGCTGTTGCCGTTGCGGAACAGCACCTCGAGGTTCGCCTGCCCGTTCGCCGCGAACGCCGCGTCGATCGCGCCGTCGCCGTTGAAGTCGGCGGTGCCGACCGCGCTGATCGCGCGCTCCGATCTGTAGACCTGATAGAACGAGCCGAGCGTGTACGAGTACATGCCGGTGTCGAGCACGAGCAAGTCGTCGCCGGTCCCGGCGATCGGCGGCACCAGCGGCACGTGGCCGACGGTCGTCGCGTCGCCGGCGCCGGCGGGCAGCGCCGGCAGCGTGCTCGTGCTCGCGGCGAGCTGACAGAAGCCGCTGCCGCTCAGGCTGCCGGTGTATTCGCTCAGCGTGCCGCTGCCGTCGGTCTCGATCAACGATGGGCACGGCGGACTCGTGAGGTAATCGATCGTCGCAAAGATCGGCCGCTTCGGTGGCGCCGCGCCGTTCAACGTCTGTTTCGCGAACGCGACACTGCGCGGGCCCTGCGGGTTGAAGATGTTGCCGGTGCGCGGGCCCATGTGGATCGACGACACGCATAGCTGGGCGCTGCCGGCGCTTTGCGTCCACACCGCGAGCGTCGTGTTGAGCGAGCTTCCCGCGGCCGACACCGTGTACAGCTCGAGGTTGTCGCCCGTGATCTCGGTCGTCGGCAGGATGCAGTCGAAATCGGCCGTCGGCAGGCCGCCGATCTGCTCGATGATGATCCCGGCTTCGCCGTTGGACCCGACGACGACGCCGAACGCGAGCGCGTCGATCGGGAACGTCGCGAGCACGTCGAGCTCGTTGCCCGAGCCGTCGGTGAGCGGCAAGAACGACACCGCGGCCGACAGCGCCGCATACGGCGAGTCGAACGCGACGATGCCGTCCTCGGTGATGATCGTCGCGTCGGGTACGCCGTCGCCGTCGATATCGCCGAACGCGACCGTACCGGTCTGCTGCGGCGTCGCGATCTCGACCGACGTCGCGAGCGACGCGCTCGCATCGCCGTAGTGCACGTCGAGCGACGTGGTCGAAACGCCGACGACATCGCCGATGCCGTCGCGATCGATGTCGGCGATCTTCATCTCGTCGATCAGATCGAGCGTCTGCGGCGTCGGCTGCGCGAACAACCCGCTCGGCGCGTGGCACACGCCGTCGACCCCGCACGTGTACGCCGCGTTCGGGCAATCCGATCCGGTCGTGCACGCGACCGCGCACGCGACGCAGCTCGGATCCGGCGAATCGCAGTCTTCGCCCGGCTCGACGAGCCCGTTGCCGCACACGCCGCGCTCGATCGCGGGAAAGCTCGTGCACGCGGCGAGTAGCGCGATCAGCGCGAGCCTCATTTCGCACCGAACGGATCGAGGATCGAGTCCTTGTCGGTCGTCGAATGTTTCGGCGCATCGCGATGCGGCGGCTTCTTGAGCAGCACGTCCAGCGTCTGATCGCGATCGGGCGTGACTTCGCGCGACGCCGGCAGATAGCCGGCCGCTTTGAACGTCAGCACGACGGCGGTCGCGCCGTGCGGGATTTGCACCGGACCAGGTGCGGTGCCGACGCTCGCGCCGGCGACGGCGACGTCGGTGCCAGCGGGAACGCCGGTGATCATGATGATCGCGGACTTCGCAGCCGTGGCAGCCGGCGTCGCCGTCGCCGGCGCAGTCGGCGTCGGAGGCGGCGTCGGAATCGCGGTCGGAATCGGACTCGGGCTCGGACTCGGACTCGGGCTCGGGCTCGGTTTGACGAGCAGCGCAACCGCCGCGACGACAACCACCACCGCACCGACGACGAACGGCCATCGCCGCTTCGGTTGCGCCATCCCCGCCTGCGTCTGCGCCAACGCCGAGACCGCGCCGCCTTGCGACGTCGGCGTCTTTGGAATCTCGACGACGCCGCTCGACGGCGCGCGAATCCCGGCCGCTTCGTCGAACCGGCGCATCGCGGTCGACAGGTTCGGCGGCCGCGCCTCGCGATCCTTCTTCATCAACCACGCGATCGCGTCGTCGACGCCGGCCGGCAGCTCGCCGACGATCGTCGACGGCGGCGCCGGCTCGAACGACAGCTGCTTCATCATGATGTCCATGTAGTCGTCGCCGTCGATCGGATGGACGCCGGTGAGCAGCTGATACGCGACCACGCCGAACGCGTAGTAGTCGGTGCGGTGATCGACGTCCTTGCCGCGGCATTGCTCGGGCGACATGTAGTACGGCGTGCCGATCGGAATGCCGGTGCGCGTCTTGTGCTTGTTGTTGTCGAGCTCGCCCATCAGCTTGGCGATGCCGAAGTCGAGCAGCTTCGGCCACACGTCGTCGTCTTCGCCGCGCGACAGAAAGACGTTCTCGGGCTTGAGATCGCGATGTGCGATGCCTTTGGCGTGCGCGGCGTCGAGTGCTTTCGCGATCCCGCGCAAGATCGGCAGCGCGGCGGCGAGTGGAACGTGGCCTTCCCGCTCGATCCGCGCATCGAGCGTCTCGCCGTCGAGTAGCTCCATGACGTAGTAGTGCCGGCCGTCGTCGAGCTGACCGAACAGGAAGATGTCGATGATGTAGCGATTGCGGATCTGGTTGACCGCGCGCGCCTCCGCGATAAACCGCGACACCATCTCGGGATCCGCCGAGAACCGCCGCGCGAGGACCTTGATCGCCGCCTGCTTGCCGATCAGCGGGTGCGTGGCTTTGTAGACCGTGCCGAAGCCGCCCTGCCCGATCTTGCCGTCGATCTGGTACTCGCCGATCAGCTGACCTACGTCGAGCTCCGGCTCGGTTGCCGGTGTTTCGGCAGTGGGTGCGCTCATCGGCACGATCCTCGGTAGTGCAAGCCAACGGCCCGCGCGCGATGTCGATCATCGCAACGATGACGACGCGAAGCACGACGGCTTGGTCAAAACCGTGTACGCGCCGTCACTCCGTCGATGTAGGTCCGAAGATGGTCCGGAACGACAACGGCCCCTGTGCGGGGCCGTTACGAACACGCTAACCGCGCTTACTCGGCGGCTTCGACGCTGTCGACGTCGTGGGCGTGGTCGCTCGAGATGTAGCTGTCGCCCAGCTCTGACTCGTCGTCGTCCATATCCTCATCCGTAGGTGCCACATCGACCGTGAGCCGCTTGTAGGCGCCGAGACCGGTACCTGCAGGGATCAGTCGGCCCATGATGACGTTCTCCTTCAGACCGCGGAGATAGTCGACACGACCGTTGATCGACGCCTCGGTGAGGACCTTCGTCGTCTCCTGGAACGAGCTCGCCGAGATGAACGACTCGGTCGACAGCGACGCCTTCGTGATGCCGAGCAAGAGCGGGTCGGCCTTCGCCGGCTGACCGCCGGCGACGATGACGCGCTCGTTCTCCTCTTCGAAGATCTGCTTCTCGACCGCTTCATCCACCAGGAAGTTCGTATCGCCCGGATCGGTCACGGTCACGCGACGCAGCATCTGGCGA
>DASXEF010000103.1:0-16186 GCA_036490255.1 Kofleriaceae bacterium | reverse complement strand
GGCCCCGCGTGTTGCGCGACCAGACCGCGCATACGCCGCACCAGCTCGGCGACGATCGCCTCCGACATCTCGGGGCGCTCGCTCATCAACCGCTTGAAGCCTTCACCGGGGACGCGCAGCGATCGCGTGCGCTCGAGCGCTCGCACGCTGGCCGAGCGCGGCGATGCGTCGAGCACCGCCATCTCGCCGATGCACGCGCCCGGGCCGAGCTCGGCGAGCGTGGTCTCGCCGCTGTCGGCCGAGACAAAGACGCGGACTCGACCTTTGACCACGAGGTACACCGCGTCGCCGACTTCGCCCTGGCGGAACAGGTCGCGGCCCGCTTCGATGCGGCGCTCCTCGACGATCGACGCGAGCTCTTCGAGATCGTCGGCATCGAGCTGCGCGAAGATCGGCACCTGGCGGATCAACATCATCTTCTCGATCCGCGTGAGCGACGCCATCGCGGCGTTGGCGTCAAGCGTCGCGTAGACGCCGGGCTTGCCGATGCCCTTCGTCGTCTGCGCCAGCATGGCGGGATCGATCGCCGGCAGCTCCGCGTTCGACGACGTGCCGCCGCTGACCGCGCGCACCGCGGCCTGGCGCACGCCGGCGTCGACATCGTCGAGCACTTTGCTCAGCACGTCGCGCGTCAGCCGGCTCTTCGCGCCCATCGCGCGCACGGCGGCTTCGCGCACGATCGCTTCCGGATCGTCGAGCAGCGCGCGCAGCGCCTCGCGCGCTTTGTCGGTGTCGAACCGCGTCAGCAACACGGCGGCGGCCGCGCGCAGGTGGCGGGACGGATCGCCGAGGATCGCCAGGATCGCCGCGTCGGCGAGCGGCGCGCGGTCGCTGCGATCGATGCGGACGAGCAGCTCGGCGAGCGGCGCGACCAGCCCGATGTTGTCGAGCGGCCCGAGCTGCGCCGGTCGAATCGTGCCGCGCTGCTTCGCCGCATGCAGCACGTGCTCGAGCTCGGGCCGCTTCGTGATCACGCTCAACACGCCGAGCGCGTGGACGGCGCGATCGTGCGCGCGGCGGATCGCGAGATGCCGGAGCAGCGCGAGGCTCGCCGATTCGCTCGAGCCGTCGCCGTCGGCCGTGTTCGCTGCCTCGGCCGCGCTCGCGAGGTCCGCGATCAGCGCGAGCTCGTTGCGATACAGCGTCGCGATCGGGCCGCCCGGCGCGAGCAAATCCGCCAACGCCTGCGCGCTCTCGGCCTCGGAGATGCCGCGCTCGGTCGCGAGCTGCGCGAGCGTGGTCTTTGCCGGCGCCGAGCCTTGCCGTGCCGCTTCCATGACGAGCCGCTCGAGATCGGCGCGATAGCGCTCGCGCGCGACGCGTTGCTCGACCGAGCCTTGGTACGCCGGATCGAACAGCTGGCGCTCTTCGGCCGAGAGCTCGCCGATGATCTTTTGATGGTCCTTGTCGCTGATGCCGAGCTGCGCGCGCAGGCTGTCGAGCAGCACCATCTCGTTGCGCGTGACCAGGCCGTCCGCGACCATCTCGCGCACCGTCTCTTTGTACGCGCGCAACCGCGCCTCGCGCTGCTTCGTGCGCTCGGTGTGCAGCAAGTAGATGTCCTTGAGATCGTCGGACGGCGGTGCGTCGCCCCATTCCCATTTCTTGAGGATCTTCTGCGCGAACTTTTCCTGCACGTACGCGTCTTCGCGGCGCGCGAGCCGGCGTACGAACATCGCGGTCGACGCGAACACGACGACCACGCCCCAGATGCTGACGACGATGCCGGGAAGCTTCTGCAACGACGGCTGGCCGGCGAACGCGTAGAACGCGTTGAACGCGACGAGCCCGGCGAACGCGAGCATGCCGTGATGTACGCGCTGCGTCGCCGACGTGCGCGCTTCGCCGTCGAGCGTGCGCGTGCGCCGCGCGCGAATCACGCGCTCGACGATCGACAGCACGGCGTAGCTCGCGGCACCGAACGCGACGAGCGTCAGCGGCGCGGCGACCACGCGCGGGATCGCCGGCGCGAACGTGAAGCCGGGTGCGAGCATCTGCTCGGGCAGGCTGCGCTCGTACGTCCACGCGCCCGAGAAGTAATAGCGCCACGTGCCGCTGACCAAGTAGTAGTAGACGTAAAACCCGACGACGATGCCGGGCCAGCTGAAGTACGCGATCGTCCGCGGCCGGGCTTGGTCGGCCGTCAGCTCTTTCCAATAGCCCTGCTCGAGATCGATGTCGGGGCAGTGCCGCTTGCACGCGACGCACGGCGAGCACTGCGACGTCAGCGCGGTGACCTCGCTCGCCGAGCGCGCGGGCTCGGTATAGATCTTCTCGACGAGCCCGACCGGGCACATGAAGTTGCACCACGTCTTGCCCGCGTACAAAAAGCTCGTCGCGATCGCGAGCGCGATCACGGCGCCGAAGAAGCCGGCGAGCCAGACGTCGCTGCCGTTCGTCGCGACCAGGCGCAGCGTCAAGCACGCGACCATGATCGCGAGCTGGACGAGCAGATAGTTCTTCGCCATCCAGTCGCCCATCTTGCGATTGCCGGGCTTGCCGAAATAGCGACCGAGCTGGCCCATCACGGCGAGCGGACAGATCCGGCGCCACAGGTGATAGCCGAACGCCATCCAGAAGAACGGCAGCGCCGCGATGCAGACCGTCCAGATCAGGCGATTGCCGTGCTCGACGCCGAGGATCGTCGGAATCGTCGCGACGAACGCGAGCACCATCACGACGCGCGCGGCGATCACCCAGCGCGGTGCGCTACCGCCGTCGGTGAAAGCCTGCCAACCACCGGCGGTGGTCTTCGCGGCTTTCGTCACTTCGCGAGCGGGCAGGTGAGGCCTTTCGCGGCGTCGGGCCCGACGTACTGCTCGAACATCTGCTTGCCACGGCATTGCTGGTGCTGCAGGAATTCGAGCGTGAACGCCTGCCAATCGGCGCCGGGCACGATCTGAAAGTTCAGCGTCGGGATCGTGTGATTGAGCGCCTTCGGCGTGCCCTTGCTCGGATCCATGTTCGCCGGATCGGTCCAGTCGTGCATGCCGAAGTCGCGGATGTGGCACTGCGAGCAGGTCATGCCGTTCTCTTCACCGAGGTCGCGGCGACCGTCGGCGAGCGGAAAGTCCGCGACCGAGAACTTCAGCTTGTGATCGACGTAGAGGTTGTTCGCGTCGACCGTGCCTTGATAGACCTTGCCGTCTTTCATCGCCGGCAGATCGACGAAGCCCATCGTCTTGCGGCACAGCACCTCGTAGCCGGGCGCGTGCGACGGATCTTTCACGTCGAATCGCGGCGCGCACGCCGGGTCCCACGTCGTGCCGTCCTTGCTCGGCACGGTCTTCGTCCAGAATCCGGGAATCGCGACATCGACGTACGCCTGCGCGGTGCCGTCGGCGGTGCGGAACGGCTTCATCGCGGCCCATGCCCAGCCGTCGCCGCTCTTGTAGCTGCCGTCGGCGTTGCGCAGCGAGCCACCGCCCATGCGCGCTTCCGTCGCGATGCCGATCATGAAGCCGTGCAAATACGGCTTCGTCTTGGTCTCGTCGAACGTCATCACGTCGGTCATCAACTGGCTGACCGCGACGCCGTTCGCGATCGGATCGGTCGCGAACGCCGGGTTCACGCCGCCGTCTTTCATCAGGCGCTTGGCGACCATGCCGAGGAAGATCTTGTTGTCGGCGATGCGCTCGTCGTCGGGACGCGGCAACGCCGGCACGTATTCGACCACCGGCCGCAGCCGGAACATCGCAAACACCGGCTCCTTCGCATTCATCGCCTGATAGACGACGCGCAATTCGCTCCATGCTTTGTCGATGCGCGGCCGGAACGCGACGAGCTTCCAGCTCTTCGGATCGCCGAACGCACTCTTATCGAACTGGGGCGAGCTCGGATCGAGCCGCGGATTCTGATTGGTCTCGGCGAGGCCGGCGAGCAGTTGCTTGTACGCCGTGGCGCCGTCGAGCGAGCCTTTGACCTGCGCGCGCTTGTCGGCCGGAAACTGCAGCTTGAACGTGTCGGCGCCGACCGCGAGCAGCTTGTCGATCGGCCAGTCGCGATTGACCTGCTCGAGCCGCTTCGGCGCGTGCACGAGCAGCAGCGTCTCGATGATCGGCGCTTGCTCGCCGGCGATCGGCGCGGGCTGCGGCTCGGCGACGACGTCGATCGCGAAGTCGCGCTCTTCTTGTTTGCCCGAGGCGACGCGCTCGATCTCCAGGCCGAAGCTCGCGCGCGGCATGTCGGCCTTGGTCGGCGTCCACGTCACGGTCTGCGTGATCGGATCGAACGTCGCCGACGCCGGCAACTTCGGCATCGTGACGCGCAGCTCGTCGAGACTCTGATCGATCACCGACGTGCCGAACGAGATCGTCTGACCGACGCCGACCTGCTTCCACGCGGGCGGATACATTTTGATCGCGCTGTCGACGGAAACCGTCGGTGGCGGCGCGGGAGTAGGCGCGGCTGCTGGAGCAACAGGTGTCGGCGCATTGCCACCACACGCGCACCAGACGAGCGCGATCAGAGTTCGCGGGCTCCTCATGCCTGACAATCGTAGCATCATGCTAGCGTCCGCTTGCCGATGACGACCGATGTTCAAACGCTGTCGATCAACACCATCCGCACGCTGGCGATCGACGCCATCCAGAAGGCCGATTCCGGACACCCGGGCCTGCCGCTGGGTTGCGCGCCATTCGCGTACACGCTTTGGCAGCGCCATTTAATCCACGATCCGAAAGCGCCGACCTGGTTCGATCGCGATCGCTTCGTGCTGTCGGCCGGCCACGGCTCGATGCTGCTCTACAGCTTGCTTCACCTCACCGGCTATCAGGTCACGATGGACGACCTGATGCACTTTCGGCAGTGGGGAAGCAAGACGCCGGGTCATCCCGAATGGCACCACACGGCGGGCGTCGAAGCGACGACCGGTCCGCTCGGCCAAGGCGCCGGCAACGCGATCGGGATGGCGCTCGCCGAGCGCTATCTCGCGACCACGTTCAATCGCCCCGGCTACGAAGTCATCGATCACCACACGTACGCGCTGGTCTCCGACGGCGACATCATGGAAGGCGTCTGCCAAGAAGCGGCGAGCCTCGCCGGCCACTTGAAGCTCGGCAAGCTGACGTTCCTCTACGACGCGAACCACGTCACGCTCGACGGTCCGTTGTCGTTGATCATGAGCGAGGACGTCGGCAAGCGCTTCGAAGCCTACGGCTGGCACGTCCAGACCGTCGACAACGGCGATACCGATCTCGACGGCATCGAACAGGCGATCGCGAACGCAAAGGCGGAGACCGCGAAGCCGTCGCTCGTCATCATCCACACGACGATCGGCTACGCGTCGCCGAAAGCCGGCACGAGCAAAGTCCACGGCTCGCCGCTCAACGAAAAAGAAGTCGCCGAGACCAAGCAGGCGCTCGGCTGGGATCCGGCGAAGAAGTTCTTCGTCCCCGACGACGTGCGCGCGCACATGGCCGAGCAGGGCAGGCGCGGCGCGGCGGCGCACACGGCGTGGCGCGACAAGCTCACCGCGTACACGAAGGCGTTCCCCGAGCTCGCGGCGCAGCTCGATCTCGCGATTCGCGGCGAGATGCCGGCCGATTGGGATGCGGGCATGCCGAGCTTCGACAAGCCGATCGCGACGCGCTCGGCGCTCGGCAAAGTGATGGAGCCGAGCACGAAAAAAGTTCCGTGGCTGTTCGGCGGCGACGCCGATCTCGCGGGCTCGACCAAGACGATGGTCGACGGCGGCAACTACGACGCCGAAGGCAAAGGCCGCAACGTTCGCTTCGGCATTCGCGAGCACGCGATGGGCGCGATGTGTAACGGCATGCTCTATCACGGCGGCGTTCGGCCCTACGTCGCGACGTTCTTCGTGTTCTCCGACTACATGCGGCCGGCCGTGCGGCTCGCGGCGCTGAACCAAGCGCCGGCGATCTTCATCTGGTCGCACGACTCGGTCGGCTTGGGTGAAGACGGCCCGACGCATCAGCCGGTCGAGCACTTGATGGCGCTACGCGCGATCCCGCACCTCCACGTCTATCGCCCGGCCGACGCGAACGAGACGCTCGCCGGCTGGCGGTTCGCGATGCAGCGCGGCCACGGCCCGACCGCGCTCGTGACGTCGCGACAGGATCTGCCGATCCTCACCACGCCGAATGCGCCGGGCGCCGAGCGCGGCGGCTACGTGCTCGCCGACGGCGACGACGTCATCTTGATCGCGACCGGCTCCGAGGTGCACGTCGCGATGGATGCGCGCGCGGAGCTCGCGAAGCAGAACATCAAGGCGCGCGTGGTTTCTCTGCCGTGCTGGGAGCTGTTCGCCGAGCAGGATGAAGCGTATCGCGAGACGGTGCTGCCGAAGGCGCGTTGGCAGCGCGTGTCGGTCGAGGCCGGCGTGACGTTCGGCTGGCGCGAGCACGTCGGCGATCGCGGCAAGAGCGTCGGCATCGATCGCTTCGGCGCGTCGGCGCCGGGCGAGATCGTGTTCGAGAAGCTCGGCATCTCGGCGGCACACGTCGCCGAGGTCGCGACGGCGCTACTTAAGAGTTAGCGTCGTCTTCGCGACGACCGATTCGCCGGCGACGAGCACGACGTTGTACGTCTTGCCCTTCGCGGGACCGTCGTCTTCGTCGATCGAGATCTCACCCGACTGAACCGATGCTTTCGGATCGACGTCGTTGAGCTCTTGGTTCGCCTTGAGCTGATCCTTGTCGTCCAAGAAGCGCAGCTCGAGATGAGTCGAGCCGCCGCGCACCAAGAACGCGGTGTAGTGGAAGTGCCACGCCTGGACGTCGCCCTTCTTTTCACCGTCGAGCTCTTTGACCCGTGCGGCGTTGATCTTCTTGATCGTGTCGCTGTCGTTCTTGCCTTCGGGCAGCTCGTCCTTGCTGACGACGAGCTGGCCGTGGAACGTCGAGATCACGCCACGCGACAGCTCGGCTTCGGCAACTCCGCCGAGCACGGCGATAACTGCGAATGCGGTCGCGAGATTTTTCATGAGCCCTCCAAATAAGGATACGCCGCGGTTTCGGCGCTGGCCCGAAATTGGTCTCAGGAATGTGACGGGTCGGGCGTCTCGACCGTCACTGCCGCTTCGACGGGCGCGGGATTGCCCGTATTCACAGCCTTCGACTCGGTGGCGCGCTCGGCCTGGCGCTGCGCGCGACGCTCGGGATCCCACGGCTTTCCGTCGGGGCCCATACCATTTGCATCGGGACCGATCGGCTTGCGCGGGCGCTTGCTACGCGGCGGCAGCGGCTGTCCGTCGGGCCCAAGGCGAGGGGCCCGCGGCTCGTGCGGCTGAGCATTCTGCGCAGGCGCGCCTTCGGGACGCGGTCCGCGATCCGGACGAGGGCCACGCGCATCGCGCGAATCGCCACCCGGACCACCGCCGAAACCGCCCGGGCCACGCGGACCGCCGGGACCACCGGGACCGCGACGATCGTTGCGATCGCCACGCGGGCCGCCGGGACCACGACCGCCGGGCTTGCCACGGCCACGGCCGGGACCACCACCGGAGAAGTCGCGCGGCGCCGACTGCAGCTGCCAGCCGACACCGGCGCGCGGCATCTCACCGCGACCGACGCGCTCGTCACGCGGATCTTTGTCGTCGGTCTTCGCGCCGAACTTGAGGCTGCCGAGGCCGCGTGGCTTGCGATCGCCGCCGCCGGGGCCGCCGAAGCCGCCACCGCCGCCACCGCCGCCACCGCTACGTCCGCCGCGATCACCGCCGCCGCGACCGCGATCGCCACCGCGGCTGTCGCGATCGTCGCGACGGCGCGGCGCCGAGCCGGCGACGCGATCGATCACGTAGTGAAACTCGCCGCGCGTGATCGCGCCGTGCGGGCCGGTCTCGCCCTGGAACACGCGGACGTTGCGAACCTGATCGATCCGATCGCCGATGATGTCGAGCGCTTCGATCAGACGCTGGCCGCGATCGGCGGGCGCGCCGACGGCCTCGGCGATCGCCGCCGCCTGCGGATCGTCGGGCGTGGCAATCGCTTCCGACTCCGCCACGGTCTCGCCGCCGTCGCCGTTCTCGGCAGACTGCGCGTCCATCGGCTCGGCCGACTCGGACACTTCGGCGTTGTCGGGCTCGCTGACCGGTTCGGCGACCGGCTCCGAAACCTCGGCACGCGGTGCCCCGCCCAAGGCGGCCCGAGCGGCGGCTGCCTTTCGGAGGGTGAGCGGCGAGAACTCGGTGAGCGTCTTCATGGCAGGCTAGCTACACCAAACCCCGCCGAAGCGCTAGCCAATCCTGGCCGGTTCGCAGGCTGAAACGGCCCGAAAACGGCCCGAAAACTCGACGAGCAGGGCCGTTCCGGGCCGTGCTCGCAAACGCCTGCGATGTAACGCCGGCTCAGCCGCCGACGCTGCCGCTCGCCGATGCCGAAACCGACACCGACACGTTCACGTTCGCCTGGATGCGCGTCGAGGCGCTCGCGGCTGCTGCGAGCTGACCCGAGATGCACATCGCCTGGTCGCCGAACGATTGGACGAACTTCGGTCCCATCGCCTGGAGGTCCTTGAGCGAGGCCGCCCAGGTCGCGTACGCGTCCTTGAGCGGCTGGATGCGATACGACACCGAGAGCAGCTTCGGAATGCCGTCCTTCATCGCGGCGATGTCGGCATCGATCTTCGACTTGTCGACGACGACGCCCGCCTTTGCATCGACCGTCAGCTCCGGCGGCGTGCACTGCGCGTTGACCGACGCGTTGACCTGCGCGGCCGCGGCGCATTGGCCGCTCGCGCCGGCACCGCCGCCACCGGCGGCCGCATCGCCCGAGCAACCGCCGCCCGCGCTCGCCGATGCGTTCGCATCGACCGTGCACTTGCCCGGCGTGTAGTGAATGTCGAGCTTCGCGCCGGCCTTCATGCCGACCTGCAGGTTGTTCTTGAATGTCGCGAACACCGCGTTGCAGATCTTGCCGGTGTCGTCGCCGGCGAGGTCCGCGTCGGCCATGTTGAGCTCGTGACCCATCGTCAGGCAGCTCTCTTTGACGACCTTGACGGTCTCGATCAACGTCGCGTCGAGAGATTTCGTCGCTTGCAGAAACGCCTTGAGCTTCATGCCCGCGTCTTGCGCGGCGTAGTTACCGCACGTGTCCGGGTCAACTTCACCCGATGCGCCACCACCGCCTGGCAACGTATGTCCACCGAGACTGTGACCGCAGGCCGCGAGTGACGTGATCAAGAAAATCGAACCTAGACGCATGCTGCAAGCTCCTTAGTTTGTTTGGAGCGCCAATCGTTACCCGAACTGCGCAGACGGCGCCACTCGGGGTGCGAGGCACTTCTGCTTCAACGCGTCGGTCGCGGGATTATTCAGCGCGCGATCGCATGACCGCGATGCTGCCGGAGCCCGCGGCCGATGGCTCGATCGGCGTGACGACGGGGCGCGCGACCGTGATGCGAATGTCGAGGCCGAGCTCGTCGCGCAGCATGTCGGCTTTGCGCACGAGCTTCTCGTCGTCGCGCGTCGGCCCGTCGCGGACGACGAGATCGAGCATGATCGCATCGCCCATCCGCGTGCACACGACCTGCTCGACGCGCGATCGGTGATCGGTGTCGAGCCCGTCGGCGATGCGAAGCAGCGCGGTCATCTTGCGCAGCTGACCGCGTTGTTCCTTCGCGAGCGGCGACGCATTGATCAAGTCCTTCGCGCGCGCCGCATCCTTGCGATGACAGCGCGCCATCAACGCGACCATCTCGCGGCCGGCTTCGTCGAGGCCGGGAATCCGGCCCCAGCGAATCATGTACTCGCTGTGCTTGTGATGGCCGCGCTGGTTCACGACCTCGCCGACGTCGTGGAGCAACGCGCCGACTTCGAGCAGCACGCCCATCTGATCGGGAATGCCGTGGACATCGCGCAGCTGGTGAAACAGCGCGCGCGCGAGCAGCCGCACGTGCTCGCCGTGCGTGGTGTCGTGATCGACGCGGTTCGCGAAGCTGCGCGCCGCGGTGAGCAGCGCCTTGTCGTGCGCGCCTTCGGCTTTCGCTTGTTCTTCGCGCGCGGTCTCGGCGAGCTCGATCAACACGCCCTCGCGCACGCCGACGCCCGGCGCCACGAGCCGCTGCAACCGCAATTGCCGCGCCGCCGTCGCGAACACGAGCGCCGCGATGCCGAGCACCTCGGCGCGGTCGCGTTTGATCCCGAACTTCGCCATGCGTTCGTCGACGGTGGCGCCGACGAGCGCCGGCAAGCCCTTTTCGAGCTCGGCGAGCTCGAAGCCCGGCGTCTGCGGATGACCGTCGCCGAAGATCTTCGCGAGCGCGTCGGCGTTGCCGCCGGTGATCGCAGCGGTCGAGACGTTGTTCGAGCCGCGCGCGATCGGTTGCATCAGCGTCGCGGTGTAGCGGCGAACCATGCCGCCTTCCGCCTCGCCGATCGCGCCGTCGAGCCCGAACGTCTCCATCAACCGCACGGTGCCGACCGGCAGCGACGTGCCGCGCCACGCCGAGCCCGCGCGCAGATTCACTTCGAGACTGCCGCCGCCGAGATCCAAGATCGCGCGTGGCGCGGCACCGGCACCGAACGCCTGCATCACGGCTTTGCGCACGAGGCGCGCTTCTTCTTCGCCCTCGATCACTTCGAGCTCGATGCCGGCCTCGTGATAGAGCCGGTGCAAGAGCACGTCGCGGTTCGTCGCGTTACGCACAGCGCTGGTCGCGACCGCGCGATAGATGCTGACGCCGTGGTGATCGAAGCGCTCGCGAAAATGCACGAACGCGGCGACCGCGCCGTCGATCGTCTCGGGCGCGAGCACGCTCTGGGTGAACGCGTTGTGGCCGAGCCGCACCGGAATCCGCTCGGCCTCGATGCGCACGAGATCCGACGAGCCCGGCCCGGCAAGCTCGGCGATCACGACGCGGATCGCGTTCGATCCCGCGTCGATGGCGCCCAGCCGCGTGCGCGTTGCCATGGCCCGCTGAAGCTATCACGGCGTCTGTGTCCCGAAAGCCGCTGAAAACCGGCGCGATCTCCTACTTCTTCGCGCCGTCGCCGACGCGCCTCCGGGTCGTCACTCGTCGTCGGCCTTCGTCATCGCCGTCGCGGTCGTCGTCACCCGTCCCCACGCCGTTCGCGCGAAGCGGGCCGGCGTTTTGCGACGCCGACTCGCGGGTAAACGGCGTGGAGCGTGAAACTCGGGCGGACACTCGTGGCCCCATCCAGCACCGACGAGCGACCTACATCGTGCGCGGAATGGAAACGATGCCGGCACATGCCGAAGCGCTGATACGATCGGCTCGTGAGGCTCGTGTGTGCACTGGCGCTCGTCGGGTGCTCGTTCAACCCGAGCCACGAATCCGGGTCGCCGCCGCTCGACTCGCCCGTCGGTCAGGACCAGCACGACGCCGTGAGCGCGCGCGACGACGGCACGGTGTCGCCGGATGCGAAGACCGTCGACGACACGCTGATCGCTTGGTACGAGATGGAATCGCTGACGAGCGGCAGCGCGGCCGATTCGACGGGCCACGGCCACACCGGAACGTGCGCGAGCTGCCCGACCGTGGTGGCCGGCCATTCCGGTAGCGGCTTTCTGTTCGACGGCACGACGCGGATCGACATCGGCGACGGCGGCGCGTTCGACACGTCGGCGTTCACGGTCGCGATGTGGGTCGAATACACGAACCTGACCTACTCGAGCTTCGAGTGCCCGGCCGGCAAGGTGCTCGACGCGACGATCTACAACAGCTGGGAGCTCTGCTACGACCAGAGCTCGCAGAAGTGGCTCTACGACACCGTCGGCGCGATGCCGTACGCGTTCTCGGAGCTCGAGCCGTCGAGCGCGCCCGCGATCGACACCTGGTACCACACCGCAATGGTGTGGGACGGCTCGATCAAGACGCTCTACGTCGACGGATCGGCGGTCGCGTCCGTGACGGGCGCCGTCGTCACGTTCGCGGTCGGCCAACCACTGTCGTTCGGCGCGGACATCGACTACGGCGGCCAGAGCTCGCCGTTCGTCGGCGTCATGGATGACCTGCGGATCTACTCGCGCGCGCTCGGCTCCGCCGAGATCGCCGCGCTCGCGGCGCAGTAGGCGCCGGCGGCTTCGTCGACCGCGCTTCGCGGTGACGTCAGATTCGCATCGTAGCTGCCGCGTATCGTTCGTCGCGAGCCCGCTCGCACGCGCGTCGGGGCCCGAACCGCCGTTCGCGCCACGCGGGCCAGCGTTCTGCACGATCATTCGACCGCGACGAAGCGCGCGCAATACCCGGTTCTACTTCTTCGACGGAGCCGGCGGCTTCGCGCTCGCCGAGCCCGAGCCGGCACCGCTACCACCGGGCGGACCCTCCGCAGCTGTCCCAGCCGGGCCGGCGTTGTCGGGGATCTTGATCTTGTCGGCGAGCGTCACGCCGCTCAGCACCTCGACTTCGAGCCCGTCGGAGAGCCCGAGCTTGACGTCGTGACGCACGAACGTCTGCGGCGTGGTCTCGACCTCGACGAACGCCTTCTTGTCCTTGTCCTTGTCGTACTGGACGAGCGCCTCGCGGATCGCGAGCACGTGCTTGCGCTGGTCGAGCACGATGTCGGCGTTCGCGCTGTAACCGGCGCGGATGTACTGGCCCGCCTTCTGTGCGAGCGCCGCTTTGATCTCGAACTGGATCGCGCCGTCGATCTCTTTGCCCTGCGGCGCGATGAACTCGAGGTTGCCGTCGAACGTCGCGTCGTCGATCGCGCCGACCTTGATCTTGAGCGGCATGCCGATCTTGATCTTGGCGACCTCGGACTCGTCGACGTGGCCGTCGAAGATCATGTCGCCCATGTTCGCGATCGTCGCGACGGTCGTGCCCGGGTTGAAGCTGTTGGCCTGGATCACCGAGAAGCCGACCTTCACCGGCACGTCGATCACCATGCCGTCGACCGTCGCGGTGACGATCGTCGTCGACGACTTGCCCTGGCCACGCGCCGCGCCTTCGCGCACGATCTGCTCGTTCGCGGCAGTTTGCTGGGTCTGCTCTTTGGCGAGCGCGTAGTCGGTGCGGAACTTGAACAGCTCGGTCTCGCTGACGACACCGTTCTTGAACAAGCCCTCTTCGCGGTCGAGCTCGCGCTTCGCGTTGTCTTCGGAGATCTGCGCGCTGCGCAGGCCGGCGACGGCGGCGTTGACGGTCTGCGCGTCGGGGATGATCTGCACTTCGCCGATCGGATCGCCCTTTTTGACCAACGCGCCGGCATCGACGTCGAGGTGCGAGATCACGCCGGTGACCTTCGGCTTGATGTCGACCGATTGTCGCGGCGTCACCGAGCCGGTCGCGACCGTCTTCTTGGTGATGTCGAGCGTCTCCGGCGATTCGGTCTGGAACACGACCGGCTTGGCCTTCGACTTTTTGTAGAGGTAGCCGAACGAGCCGAGGATCACCACGGCGACGACCAACAGCCCCAGCCCCATCAAGATTCGTTTGATGACATTCATAGTTGTTACTCGGTGCGAAGCGCTTCGATCGGTTTGATCGACGCGGCGTGAAGCGCGGGAATCAGGCCGGCAAGGGTCGCGGTGCCGACCAGCACGGCGAGCGCTTGCACGACGGTGCCGAGGCCGACCTCGGGCGGTCCGAACGGCGAAGAGCCCGCCGGCATCGCGCCGAGCGCGACGTCGCCGGCGTAGAGCAGGGCGCAGCCGTAGGCGATGCCGATGAGGCCGGCGATCGACGTCACCGCGATCGTCTCCATCAGCACCATGCCGATCACGGAGATCGGCGTGGCGCCGAGCGCCTTGCGGATGCCGAACTCTTTCGTGCGTTCTTTGACCGCGATCAACATGATGTTCGACACGCCGATCACGCCGGCGGCGAGCGTGAGGCCGCCGACGATCCAGCTGATCGCCCACAGCCAGAAGAAGACGGTGTCGAACTTCGAGAACAGCTCGAACATGTTGAACGAGCCGATCGCGAGGTGATCGTCGGGCGCGATCTTGTGTTCTTTGGCGAGCGCGGCGCGGACCTGGCGCTCGAGCTCGGGGCCGTCGGTGCCGGGCGTCGCGGTGAGCGCGAAGAAGCCGACCTTGTCGCCGAGATGGAACGACTTGCGCAGGGTCGAGAACGGCACGTAGATCGCGTGCGCGTCGCGATCGCCTTGCTGGCCTTGGCGCAGCGTCTTGGTCACGCCGACGACTTCGAAGTAGACGCCGCTGATCTTGATGTACGTGCCGATCGGATTCGCGCCCTTCGGATACAGCTCGTTCATCACCGCCGGGCCGATCACGGCCACTTTGCGCGAGTCGCGCTCGTCGGCGTCGTCGATGAACCGACCGGCCGCATACTGGAACGAGATGATGTGGCGGTAATCGGGCAGCTCGCCGAAGATGTTGAAGCTGCCGGTCTTCGTGCCGTACAGGACGTTGAAGCCGCTCTGCCAGCCGCCGAGCTGCGCTTGCGGCGCGACGAACTCGACGCCGGGCAAGTGGCGCAGCAGCTCGATGTCGTGCGTCTTGAACTGGATCACGCGGCCCGGCCGCATGCCTTCGTACGCCTGCGTCGTGGTCTGGCCCCAGCAGAACATCATGTTCGTGGCCATGCCCGATAGGTTGCGCTTGGTGCCGCTCTGCATCGCAGAGCCGAAGCCCAGCATCGCGACGAGCATGAAGATGCCCCACGCGACGCCGAACGCGGTGAGCGCGGTGCGCAGCTTGTTCGCGCGCAGCACGACCCAGATCTCCTGCCAGTTATCGCGATCCAGGATCATGCGTCACGCAGCGTTTCGACCGGGTTGACCTTCGCGGCGGCGCGCGCGGGAATGAAGCCGGCGAGGGCGCCGGCGACGACGAGGCCGATCGCGGCGAGCATGCCGACGCCGACGCGCACGCTCGGATCGCGGATCATGTCGGTCTCGATCAGGTGCGGCATCAGGCTCAAGAAGCCGACACCCGCGGACAGGCCGAGCAAGCCGGCGACGCTCGTGAGGAACACGGCTTCTTGCACGATCATCGCGACGATCGAGACCGGTGTCGCGCCGAGCGCCTTGCGAATGCCGATCTCTCGAGTCCGCTCTTTAACCGCGATCATCATGATGTTCGACACGCCGACGACGCCGGCGGCGAGCGTGCCCAGGCCGATCACGAGCACGAACAGCGAGATCACGAGAAAGAACTGGCTGAAGCGCTCGAAGCCCTCGACGTTGTCGAACACGCGCGCGGCTTGCGGATCGTCGGGCGAGAACTGATGCGAGGCCGCGAGCTGGCCCAAGATCTCGTGCGTGATCGCGTGCGCCGTCTGCGCGTCGGCATCGCCGACCGTGAAGCTCAGCATGCCGAGCTTGTCGGCGCCGTTGAACGCGAGCTGCGCGGTCGTCGTCGGCAAGAACACCTGGCGCTCTTCTTCTTCGCTGCCTTGGTCGGTGTAGACGCCGACGACCTGGAACGGCACGCCGCCGATCACGATCCACTCGCCGATCGGATCGTCGAAGCCGCCGTCGCCGACGCTGCTCGAGTCGCCGTGACCGAACAAGAAGTCGCGCACCGGCTTGCCGATCACGACCGACTTGCGCAGCGTGCCGATATCCGTCGCGTTGAGATAGCGGCCTTCGATGATCTGGTAGCCGCCGGTGTAGAAGTTGTCGGGGTAGACCGCGTTGACGCCGAACACGTTCGACTTCACGCCGCGCTGCAGCTTCATCTCGCCGCCGCCGAACTGACCGCCCTTGATGAAGAACTGACCGTCGAGGTGCTCGATGCCTTTGACCTTCGCCGCGTTCGCGTAGTCGCGGTTCTGGAACGTCAGCTTGCGGCCGACGTTGTAGCCCGCGTACGGGATCGACGTGCGGCCGGCCGAGATCCGCACGACGTTCATCGCTTCCTGGCGAAAGCTGTAGCGGATGCCGTTGTTGAGCCCGCGGCCCATGCCGAGCAGCACGACCATCACGAAGATGCCCCACGCGACGCTGATCGCGGTCAGCGTGGTGCGCAGCTTGTTGCGGCGGATCGTGTCGAAGACCTCGCCCCAGCGATCGATCGACAGCATCGACGTGAACGTCGCGAAGCCGACCTCGAAGATCGCGAACGTGCCGCGCAGCTTGAGGTTCGGGATCGTGCCGATCAACCACAGCGCGCCGCCGACCACGACGGCGAACGAGAACAACGCGAGCGGCAGGAACGCGAGGCCCATCTACGACACCGCTGGCTCGGGTGGGCCCGCGGGCGCGACCGGCGTCGCTGCCACGACGATCGGCGCGGCGGCATCGAGGATCTTGCCGTCGTGGATCCGGATCGTGCGCGGCGTCTTCGAGGCGACTTCGGAA
>DASXEF010000090.1:0-10345 GCA_036490255.1 Kofleriaceae bacterium | reverse complement strand
ATGAGTACCAAGGCGTTGATCGGAGTTCTGCTCGCCGGCACGGTCGGCGTCTTGATCTTCTTGTTCGTGCACCTGTCGGGCACGTCGAACAAGATCACGATCGGCACGACGCAAGCGTCGGCGTGCGACACCAAGCACGGCGACGATTGCCTGCCCGACGTCAAGTACGTCGACACCAGCGGCAAGGCGTACACGCTCGCGGATCTCAAGGACAAGGTCGTGCTCGTCAACTTCTGGGCGACGTGGTGCCACCCGTGCCAGCAGGAGATTCCGGCGCTGTCGAAGATGTACGACCAGTACAAAGACAGGGGCGTGCTGATCCTCGGTGTGCTCGCCGACAACAACGTCGCCGATAGCGAGCTGCTCAACTTCCAGAGCGATCACGAGATGAGCTTTCCGGTCGTGCGCGGCAACTCGGATCTGATGGTCGCGTTCAGCTATCCGCAGGCACTACCGACGACGTTCGTCTACGACCGCTCGCATCGCATGGTCGGCCGCCCGCACGTCGGCGCGATCTCGCCCGCCGAGCTGTCGGCACAGCTCGACGAGCTCGTCGCTCAAAAGTAGCCGGCGCGTGATCGACGCGAAGCGCGCCGCTGCGATCTTGAAGCGGCTCGGCGCCGCGAACGCGACCGTGCTCGGCAAGGCTCACGCGCAGTACCCGATGCTGCATCGGTACTTGTTGCTCACCGGGCTGTGGCGCGCGGTGCTCCCCGACGACGCCACGTGGACCAGCGACGGCAAAGACGCGGTCGGCCAGTCGGTCGCCGCGGTGCTCGCAGCCGGCGTCGACCCCGCGGACCTGACGCGGATCGTGCGCGACGCGCAGGTCGAGCTATTGGTCCAGGTTTGTGAGCTGCTCGATCGCTCGGACCACGGCATCGAAGACCTGCAGGAACAGATTGCCGAGAACGTCGAGTGGCGCGTCTGCGAATACGACGGCGAACGCGCCGTCGTCGGCCGGCCGATGAACGACCTGCACGCGGGCGTGTTGGGTTACGACCCGACGGGTCGCGAAGGCGAGCCGAAGCCGCGACGAAAAAAACCTAGAACCAGCCGGCGAGCACGAGGCCCGGCACGGTCTGCCCGGTCGGGGCGAGCATCGCCGTCGGGACGATCGTCGCGGTGAAGCCGTGGCGAACGTTCCAGCGATCGGCGGCGGCGCCTGCATCCTGGACGTCGTAGGCCATACCGCCGACGAACGCGATCGCGGCGAGCCCCATCAACGCGAACCCGGCGCCTTGCAACTTCGTGCATTGCTGGCTCGCCATCGTCGCGTCGTCGCAGGTTTCGGTCTTCATCTGCGTCGTCAGCGCGACCGTCGCGATGCCGGCGGCGAACACGCGCGCGGCCATGCCGTAGGTCAAATACTCGCCGGCGTAAAACTCGCCGAGCGACGGCAAGATCGCGGCGGTCGCGATGCCCGTGTAGAGCACCGGCTTCTCGAATTCCTGGCCCGCCGGTGCGGCGAGAAAGCCCGCGAGCACGAGCACCGACGCGAGCGCGGTGCCGCCGCCCGACAAGGCCTGCGCGGTCGTCCGCGACTTCGCGTCGTCGGCGTGCGCGGACGTTGCGAAGATCAAGATGCCGACGATGATGAGACGCCGCACGTCACTTTTATAACACCGCGGCCATCTGCTCCGGGTTGGCAAACAGTCCGTACATCCCGCCGGTGTGCACGAATGCGACGGCGGTGCCGAAGCGATCGCTGTCGCGCTGAAGCTCCTGCACGACACCGTGAAAGGCTTTGCCAGTGTAAACGGGGTCGAGCACGATGCCATCGCTGCGGCAGACGTCGCGGATCGTCGCGAGCTCTTCGGGCCGGCTCTTGGCGTAACCCGCGCCGACATGACCGTCGACGATGTCGATGTCGTCGGCCGTGACGTGGACCGGCAGCTGCCAGCGCTCTTCGGCGTCGGCGCAGATCCGGCTGATGACGTCGACGAAGTACGGGCGATCGTCGCAGACGTTGACGCCGGCGAGCCGGATGCCGCGCGCGCCGAGCCCGAGCAGCTTGTGCGCGAGGATGAGGCCGGCGCCGGTGCCGCCCGAGCCGCACGCGTAGACGATCGTCACCGGATGATCGGGCGCCACGATCCCATCCAGATCACCGGCGAGCTCGAGCATCGCGCGCATGTAGCCCCAGCTGCCGAGCGCGTTGGAGCCACCTTCGGGAACGACATAGGGCCGGCCGCCGTCGCCGCGAATGGCGTCGGCTGCTTCGGCGAGCAGGCGATTGCGGTCGCGCCACGCCGGTCGCGAGATCCAGCGGATCTCGGCGCCGGTCATGCGATCGAGCAAGATGTTGCCGGTGGTCGCGGGCGGATGCGCCGGATCGTCGCAGCGCAAGATCAGCACGGAGCGCATGCCGAGCTGCGTCGCGGCCAGCGCGGTCGCACGCGCGTGGTTCGACTGCTCGCCGCCGCAGGTGATCACGTGCGTCGCTTCCTGCGCGCGCGCCTCGGCCATCAGATACTCGAGCTTGCGGACCTTGTTGCCCGACAGCTCGCTGCCGGTCTGATCGTCGCGCTTGACCCAGATCTTGCGAGGCGCCGCGAAGCGCAGCCAGTGACCGCGCGTCGGCAAATTCGCTAGCCGAACGCGCGGCGGTTCGATTTCGCCGAAGTCGATCATGTCGAAAAGAATGCCACGTCAGCGCCGCGTGTTAATGGATGGTGGTGCGCCGCGCGCTCGTGTGTTGTTTGTTGTTGCTGGCCGGAGCTGCGGACGCGAAGAAGCATCCGAAAAAGGATCCGGCCGACCCGACGAAGCCCGCCCAGAAGACGCATCACAAGGGCTGGCCGTCACCCGCGGCGGGCCCGACGATGTCCGGCGATCCCGAGCTGATCTTCACGTTCGACGACGGGCCGAACCCCAAGACGACGCCGCTGGTGCTCGACGCGCTCGCGAAGCACCACATCCACGCGACGTTCTTTCTCGTCGGCGAGAAGATCACGAACTTTCCCAAAGAGGCACCCGAGCTCATCCAGCGCGAGCTGCGCGAAGGTCACATCGTCGCGAACCACACGATGCACCACAAGAATCTGTGCATGAAGTCGGTCGACGACGACGCGGCCGCGCACGACATCGATGACGGCAAAGCGAAGATCGAGTCGGTCACCGGCGGCTACACGACGGTGTGGTTTCGCACGCCGTTCGGCGTTCGCTGCGAGCGCGTCGACAACCTGCTCGCCGAGCGCCACTTGACGCACTTCCACTGGGATCTCGATCCGCAGGAGTGGAAGCACAACAACACGCAAAAGGCGCTCGACTACGTCGAGAATGCGGTCGGCAAGATGACGGGCCGCAACGTGTTGTTGATGCACGACGTCAAGACGGCGACCGCCGAGGCGCTGCCGCAGATCCTCGACTGGATCGACGCCGAGAACGCGCGTCGTGCCGAATCGCACCAGCGCAAGATTCGCATCATCCAGAGCTGGGAGCTCGCGCTCGAGCGGCTGCCGCCCGGCCTGGCCGATTGGATCGCGGATGCCGCGCCGGACCCGACGGCGCTCGCGCACGCGATCGGCGCCGCGATGCCCTAAATCTGCTAGGGTGCGCCGGAGTCGTGTTCCGGATTCGCCAAGCGTATCGTGAAGATGTCGATCAGGTGCTCGCGGTCGCCGAGCACCTCGATACCGTCAACTTGCCGGCCGATCGCACCGCGATCGCCGGCCTCCTCGATCGCGCGGAACGCTCGTTCACCGGCGAGCTACCGGAGCCCGAGCGCGAGTTCGTGTTCGTGCTCGAGGATCTCGAGAAGCCGCGGATCATCGGCACGTCGATGATCTACGCGCAGCACGGTACGAAGCGCGCGCCGCACATCTTCTTTCGCGTCGAGAACGACGAGCGCTACTCGGTCACGCTCGATCGCTACTTCGTCCATCCGGTGCTGCGCATCGGCTACAACTACAACGGCCCGACGGAGATCGGCGGCTTGATCCTGCTGCCGGAGTACCGGCGCAACACCGAATCGCTCGGCAAGTCGCTGTCGTACGTGCGCTTCTTGTTCATGCGCATGCATCGCTCGCTGTTTCGCGATCACGTGCTGTCGGAGCTGTTGCCACCGCTCGAAGCCGACGGCACGTCGAAGCTGTGGGAAGCGCTCGGCCGGCGGTTTACCGGGCTGACCTATCAAGAAGCCGATCGGCTGTCGAAGGACAACAAGGAGTTCATCCACGCGTTGTTCCCCGACGACCCGATCCACACGGAGCTGTTGCCCAACGACGTGCGCGAGATCATCGGCCAGGTCGGCGAGGAGACCAAGGGCGTCGAGAAGATGCTGCGACGGATCGGCTTCGAGTACGGCGGTCAGATCGATCCGTTCGACGGCGGTCCGCACTTCATCGCCGCGACCGATGACATCTCCGTCGTGCACGACGCGAAAGAGGTCGCCGTGCGCGCGGCGGAGACCGACGGCAAACGCTGGGCGATCGTCGCCGCCGAGATCGACGCGAAGCCGAGGTTTCGCGCGATCAGCACGCGCGTCGCGACGCCGGAAGCCGGCGTGGTCGCGCTCGGCGCGGATGCGCGCAAGCGGCTCGGCGTCGAGGACGGTCAAAAGGTATGGCTCAGCTACGGCTGATCGCGATGCTCGCTCTCGCGTCATGCGGGCGCGGTGAAGCGGCGCCGTCGCAGCTGCAAGCGCCCGCCGGTTGGCGCAGCGCGCCCGAGCTCGCGAAAGCGGCGAGCGACGCGGCCGGATCGGCGGCGACCGCGACTGAGGGCTGGGCCGAGCCAGCGCGCGGTTGCTACGCCGTGTGGCTCGCGTTGCACGGCGCCGCGGCGTCGATCGATGCGGCCGCCGATCAGCTGCTCGCCGGTGTGCAAAAGCTCGGCGTCACGGCGAGCGAGATCGTGAAGCCGCAGCCGGCCGAGCACGGCGAGCTCGCGTTCGCGTTTTCGAACCAGCGGTATCGCGGCCGGATGCGGGCGTTGCTCGCGAAGACCGGCGACGTCAGCGCGCTCGCGTGCATGTGGAACGAGCGCGAGCCGAAGGCGTGCGAAGCGCAATGCGTGCAGATGCTCGGAGGCTTGCGATGAAGCGCGTGATCGTCGCGATCGTGCTCGCGTGCGGCGTCGCGTCGGCGCAGCCGGCCGGATCGTCGTATCAGTTGCCGACGATGAGCGAGATGCCGCGTGGCACGTTGCCGCCGATCGACGTCGCACCGCCGCCGGCAGCACCGGATCGCCGGCCGGTGTTCGTCGGCGCGGGCATCGTGCTGCTCGCCGGATTATTCTGGTGGAACCAGCGCCGTCGCGCTCGGCTCGCAGAGGAGGATCACGATGAGTGACGACGTCGTTGCCGAGCCGGTGCTGATCGTCGACGACGAACGCAACATCCGGCGCACGCTGCGCATGGTGCTCGAAGGCGAGGGCCACGTCGTCCACGAAGCGGGCAGCGCCGCCGAAGCGGAAGCCGTGCTCGGTCGCGAAGCCGTCGACGTGATCTTGCTCGACGTCAAGCTCGGCGACGACAACGGGCTCGAGCTGCTGCGCACGCTGAAGGCGCCGCGCGAGGACGGCGCGCGCACCGCCGATATTCCCGTCGTGATGATCAGCGGTCACGCGACGATCGACGATGCGGTTTCGGCGACGCGGCTCGGCGCGTTCGACTTCATGGAGAAGCCGCTCGATCGCAACCGCGTGATGGTGACGGTGCGCAACGCGCTCGAGCGCCGCCGGATGGCGAAGGAGCTCAACCAGCTGCGCCACGCCGCCGAAGCGCGTTGGGAATTGCTCGGCAACACGGCGGTGATGAACGAGCTGCGCCGCCAGATCGCGAAAGTCGCGCCGACCAAGAGCCGCATCTTGATCACGGGCGAGAGCGGCACCGGCAAAGAGCTGATCGCGCGCGCGATCCACCGCAACTCGAGCGTCTCGGGCGGCGCGTTCGTCAAAGTCAACTGCGCGGCGATTCCGCCCGAGCTGATCGAGAGCGAGCTGTTCGGCCACGAGCGCGGCGCATTCACCGGCGCGGTCGCGAAGAAGCGCGGTTTGTTCGAGGTCGCCGACGGCGGCACGATCTTCCTCGACGAGATCGGCGATATGGCATTGCCGGCGCAGGCCAAAGTCTTGCGCGTGCTGCAGACCGGCGAGTTCACGCGCGTCGGCGGCGAG
Organism: Kofleriaceae bacterium; assembly: GCA_036490255.1. Lineage (GTDB taxonomy): Bacteria > Myxococcota_A > Polyangia > Haliangiales > Haliangiaceae > JABFXX01. Next base: position 4,225 of record DASXEF010000090.1, on the reverse strand, counting down.
AAGAGCCTGCGCACCGATTGCCGCGTCGTCGCGGCGACCAATCGCGATCTCGAAGAGATGGTCAAGACCGGCACGTTCCGCGAGGACCTCTACTTCCGGCTCAACGTCGTGCCGATTCGCTCGCCCGATCTGTGCGAGCGCGCCGATGACATCCCGCTGCTCGTCGAGTCGTTCGTGCGCGAGTGCTGCGACGAGAACGGCCTCGGTTACAAGCCGGTCGACGAGCCCGTGCTCGAGCGGCTCAAGCACTACGAGTGGCCGGGCAACGTGCGCGAGCTGCGCAACGTCGTCGAGCGGCTCGTGATCATGAGCGACGAAGTGATCCGCGAGCGCGACTTGCCGCCGTATCTCGGCGGTCCACGTGCGGCAACGCAGCGCAACACGGGCAGCGGCCCGGTCGGCGCGATCGATCTCGGGCGCTATTCCGGCAAGAGCCTGCGCGAGTTCCGCGAAGAGGTCGAGAGCGAGTTCATCCGGATCCGGCTCGCCGAGTTCGACTGGAACATCTCGCGCACGGCGCAGGCGCTCGGGATCGAACGCACGAACCTGCACAAGAAGCTGCGCGCGCTCGGCATCCATCGCGGCGAGGGCTCGGACTGAGGTGGTTCGTCGTCGCGGCGCTCGTGATCGCGCGTGTCGCGAGCGCAGACGTCGCCGACGAGCTCGCGACCGACGATCCGCGCGCGGCCATCGCCGCGGTCGAAGCCGGATCGGCATCGCCGGAGCTGCTCTTCGCCGCGGCTCGCGCGTGCGAGGACAAGCTCGCGGATCCTGCGCGTGCCCTCGCGATCTATCGGCGAATTCTCCGCGATGCGCCGAGCTCGGCGGCCGCGATCGGCGCGGCTCGACGGGCAACCGAGCTCGCGCCGCTCGTCGGTGACCATCCGGTCGCGGCGCGTGAGCTCGCAACGCTCATCGCCGATGCGGATCATCTGGCGCCGGATGATGTGATCGCGCGCGGCGACGCGCTCGCGGCAACTCCGGGTTGGAGCGGCGCACCGGACGCGACGCTGTGGCTCGCCGAGTGGCTGCGCCGCACCGGTCGCTTCGCCGACGCGCAAGCTCGCTACGCGCGCGTGACCGGCGCCAAGGCCGGTGAAGCGGCGCGCGACGCGGCCGGCTGCGCGCTCGACGCGCACGAGTGGGCGCGCGCCGAGGCGATGGCAAACGCGTTGCCCGACGAGCTCGTGAAGACAGAGTTGATCGCGGCCGCGAGGCGAGGGCGTGCACACGCGCGCCTCGACGCGAGCGCATATGTCGTGCTCGCCGTCGCGTTCGCGCTGCTCGTCGCGTCGCTGCTCGAAGCCGCGATGCGCGGCGGCTGGCAGCGGCCGAAGCTCGCGCCACCGCTCGAGCTCTGGTTCGTGATTCCGATCGCGGCGGTGCTCGTCGCGGTCGCGGCCACGGCGAATCGCTTGATCGCGCCCGCCGTCGCGACGATCTCCGTCGCCGGGATCGCGGTGTCGTGGATCTCCGGCGTCGCGAGCTCGACGCTGACGCAGCGCGGACGTCGTCGACGGACGCTGTTGCATCTCGTGTTGTGCACGCTCGTCGTGGTCGCGGCGACGTATGTCGCGCTCGTGAAGTCCGGGCTCGTCGAGCTCGTTGTCGAGACCGTCCAGTTCGGCCCAGGGACGTAGTCCATTAGCGCAACTTCGATCGCGCAAGCCTCGGAGATCATTGACTGGCCGAGGGACGCACTAAAGCGAGGCCGTGTGACCGACCGTCGCGACGTGCCGATCTCATCGCGTTCGACGCGAGCCAAACAGCGCTCGCTTTAGTCCGTCCCTCGCTCACCCTGTAATCCCGCGAGGTTGCGAGGGCGAAGTTGCGTTACTGGACTACGTCCCCAGGTGTTTGACGACGGCGAGCGCCTCGTCGACGTGCTTGCCGAACTGGATGTTCGACTCGAACCGATGGCGCGTCTTGCCGTCTTTGTCGAACACGAACGTCACGCGGCCGGGCACGAGCCCGAACATCGCGCCCTTCACGCCGAATGCTTTTGCGGCCGAGCCGTCGTCGGACAGCAGCGTGAACGGCAGCCGGTGATGCGACTTGAACTTCGCGTGCGACTCGGCGTCGTCGCGCGAAATGCCGATCACCTCGGCGCCGGCGGCGGTGAAGTCCTCGTACGAATCGCGAAACGAGCACGCCTCTTTCGTGCAGCCGTACGTTTCATCTTTTGGATAGAAGTACACGACGAGCGGTTTGCCGAGCTTGTCGCGCAGCTTCATTGGACCGGTGTCGCCGGTCAGCGTCACGTCCGGCATCGGGTCACCCACGTTCAACATCGTCTGATTATGGTACGACTCATTCGCGATGTGGCAGCCGAGCGAGCGCATCAAGCACGAGCGACCGGCCAAGGCGCTGCCGACGGTCGACGAAGCTGCCGCCGCGAGACTGTTTCAACCGCTCGCGGTCGGCCCGCGGACCGCGAAGACCCGGACCTGGGTGCCGGCGATGGTGCCGTGGCGCGCGACCGACGACGGCTTCGTCTCGCCCGACGTGATCGCGTGGTACAGCCGGTTCGCACAGGGCAGGCCGGGAGTGCTCGTCGTCGAGGCGACCGGCATTCGCGACGTCGCCTCGGGACCGCTGTTGCGCATCGGCCACGACCGCTTCGTCGCCGGATTGACCGAGCTCGTCCGCGCCGTCAAAGAAGCGTCGAACGGCGAGACGCTCATCTTCATCCAGCTGATCGATTTTCTCGCGATCCGCCGGCGGCCAGAGCGCGAGAAGTTCTTCGCGCGCTTTCTGCAGATTCGCCCCCGTCATCACGAGCGCTTCGCGCGCATGACCGGCGAGAGTCTCAGCAAGCCGGGTGAACGCCCGGCGCGCAGCAGCGCCGGAGGCGGTGCGCAGTTGAACGACGACGAGCTGCGCGTGCGGCTTGCCGCGCTCGACGACGATGATCTCGTCCACGTGCTCGACGCCCGCGAGCGCGACGACCTCTTGCACGGCTATCGCGAACGCGTGACCGACACGCACTTGCCGCACATCGCCGAGCTGCCGCACGTGTTACCGGGCCTGTTCGCCGACGCGGCCGAGCGCGCGATGACCGCCGGGTTCGACGGCGTCGAGCTTCACTTCGCGCACGCGTACACGATGGCGTCGTTCTTATCCGCGCTCAACACGCGCGACGACGGCTACGGCGGCCCGCGCGAGAATCGAATGCGACTGCCGCGCGAAGTGATCGCAGCGGTGCGCGAGCGCGTTGCAGGTCGCGGCGTCGTCGGTTGTCGCTTCCTCGGCGACGACGTGATCGACGGCGGTAATCGAGTCGACGACGCGACGTGGTTCGGCGTCGAGCTCGCGCGCGCCGGTCTCGAGTTCTTGTCGATCTCGAAGGGCGGCAAGTTCGAAGACGCGAAGCAGCCGAAAGTCGGCTGGGCCTCGTACCCGTACACCGGCGAATCTGGTTACGAGTGCATGCCGACGATCTACTCCGACGAGCGCGGCCCGTTCGCGCGCAACGTGACGCTCGCGCAGATGGTTCGATCGGCGGTTCGCGACGCCGGCTTATCGGCGCCGATCGTCACCGCAGGAGGCATCTGCGAGTTCGATCAAGCCGAAGCGATCCTCGCGCGCGAAGAAGCCGATTTCGTCGCGTCGGCGCGCCAGACGCTCGCCGATCCCGATTGGTGGGAAAAGCTGCGGCGCGGTCGCGGCGAGGCGATCCGGCGCTGCGAGTTCACCAACTACTGCGAAGCGCTCGACCAGCAACACAAACAGGTCACGTGCAAGCTGTGGGATCGGATCGAGCTCGACGAGCCCGACGTCAAGCTCGCCGCCGACGGCAAACGCCGGCTCGTCCCGCCCGCGTGGCGCGACAAGTAGGCGCGACGTGCACGGCCAGCCCGAGACGTCGCGATGGCCTCGAGCGATCTGGGTCTCGCTGCATGGCGCGCAGCTCGTCGTCGCGATCTGGATCCTGCTCGGCGACGGCTACGCGGTGCTCGGCCGCGCGTTCGGCCTGACGTGGACCGCGGGAGATTTCGATCGACGCCTCGTGCTCGCCGCGTTCGCCGTCGCGCTGTGGTGCCGGATGACGCTCACCGGCCTGGTCTTGCTCCGGCGCCGGTTCGGGTGGAGCGAGGCGATCCCGGTCGTCTTCGCGACGGCGCTGTATCAGTGGGGCTTCGCGTTGCTCGGCGCCGGAGCTCGAGGCTCGCTCGACGCGCTCGATTGGATCGGCATCGTCGCGTATCTCGCCGGCAGCTACTTC
>DASXEF010000081.1:0-5515 GCA_036490255.1 Kofleriaceae bacterium | reverse complement strand
AGCGTTGGCAAGAGCGGAGCGACAGCAGCTGTTGGCGAACCGCGAGCTGCTGGGTTCGCGTTTCGCTCGCGAGCGGCACGAATCGCGAGCAGGAGATGTTCGCGCTCTTCGTGATTCGCGAGCCTGCGGACGTTCGCAGTGCCGTGCCGTTCGGAGGGCGATGCATTCGCCGACACCGCCGGCGTGGTTCCCGCCGCGCGTTTTGCATCGTGCCGATACCAGACGAATCCGGCCGCGATCAGCAATACCGCGCCGAGTGCGACGACGTTGCTCGTCTTCATCGCGATGAGAACCTTTCTAGCCGCCAAGGAAGCAGCTGTAGCCGTACGCATCGTCGCTGCCGAAACGGCGACCATCACGGCTGCGGTGAAGCCTTTGCCGGGTCCGAGTTGATCGAGCGCGCCTTCGACGCGGTTCTCGAGCGACGCGCGCAATGCTTTGCGGCCGCGAGATAGCCGCTGCTTGACGAGGTCTTCGCGGATGCCGAGCACGCTCGCAACCTCGGGGACCGAGCGACCGTTGAAGTAATAGAGGACGAGCACTTCGCGATACGCGCTCGAGAGCTCGATCAGCGCGCTACGCACGAGCGTTCGAGTCTCGCGATCGAGCGCGGTGTCCAGAGGTGTGCGAACCGCGTCGACGTTTTGCATCGCGGCCGTATCGCGATTTCGTTGCCGGCGCACGCGTCGCTCCCAGCGACGCCCGAGGTTTCTCGCGATGCCCGCGATCCAGGCACCGACTCGCGCGCGGTCGCGCAGGCGCCGGAGGTCGCGCCACGCTTCGACGAAGGCTTCTTGGGCGACGTCCTCGGCTTGCGCGATATCGCCGACACCGCTCAATGCGATGGCGAACACGAGCCGTTGGTGCTTTTCCACCAGCCGTGCGAACGCGCGCGTCTCACCGGCAAGGCTTTGCCGGACGAGCTCGTCATCGGTCGGTTCGGGCATCGTCGGTCGTGATGAATAGTCGCCGCCGGCGCCGAAATGGTGACACCCGAGCGCGTGAAATCGATCGAAAGCCGACAAGCGAGAAGCGCGGCCGAAGCGTGTAGACTCGCGACGTGTCGCAACGGTGTCGGGGAATCGCACTGCTACTCGTGCTGTTCGTGGTCTGTGGCTGTGGTGGTGCGCAGACCGCGGCGAGGTCGAGCTCGCCCGCAGTGTGGCGCGAGCTGACGAGCGAGCACTTCGACGTGTGGACGAATGCGGCTCTTGATCGCGCGCGCGTCTTGGTCCAAACGATGGAGCACCTGCGCCAGGTCGTCCTCGGCGTCTCGTTCTTTCACGGCGACGTCAAGGGCAAGAGTCTGGTCGTCGCGTTTCAAAGCATCGACGAAGTGCACCAATACGTCGAGCCGCAATTCATCGCGCACGCGTGGTCTGGCGGCAACGTGGTGTTCGAGCCCGTGATCGTGCTGGCGGCCGAGTCGCTCGAAAACGATCGGCGCATCGTCACGCACGAGCTCACACACGTGATCGCGTTCAACGCGATTTCGTCGCAGCCCGCATGGTTCGCGGAAGGCATCGCCGGCTATTTCGAGACCGTGCGTCTCGACGAAGCTCACGCGACGATCGACGTTGGCGCGCCGCTCGAGAATCGCATGCGCCAGCTCCAAGAAGACGGCCTGACACCCGCCGCCGAGCTGTTCGCCTGCGACCACGCCGCCTGTATGGATCCTCGCTTCTACGCGACGACGTGGGCGCTGATCACCTATTTGCTCAACGAGCATCCGACGCAGCTCGGGCAGTACATGGATCGGTTGGTCCAGACACCGGCTGCAGAACAAGCGCAGTTGTGGTCGGCTGTGTTTCCAGATCTGCCCGCAGACAAGCTGGACCACGAGCTCGCCAAGTGGGTGCACTACGGATCGATCAAAGTGTTGAAGTACACCGTCGCATTGCGCGATTGGCCGGTCACCGAAGCGCCAGCAGCGCAAGCAGACGTGTTGGCCTCAAAAGGTCTGTTGCGTTACCTGGACGGTCCGCAGGTGCCTTCCGCTGAAATCGCGCAGGCGCTGACGCTCGATCCGACAAACATGATCGCGAACCTGATCAACACAGCTGCACAGAAGTCGATCGCACCCGAGCTCGCGCATAGCGTGACCGCCGCGCATCCAGACGATTGGCGCGCGTGGTGGCTCGCGTGGCGTGCTGCGCGCGATGGCGCCGAGAGCCGCGAAGCACGCGACAAAACGTGCGCGCTACTCGACGCACATCCGATCGCGGTTCCGATCGAAGCCTGCAGGCGCGACGCGAATGGCGCGTTCGCAGAGGATCCGCGCCAAGCAGTCGTGCTCGCGGTGATTCCGCAGCTCAACGAATGCATGAAGAAGTACTCGCATGGTGAGCGCCCCGATCAGTTCTCGATCGATATCGACATTGCAGAATCGGGTTCTGTCACCGCCGTACGCGTTGCAGTCGGCCCGGCCGAGACGAATACGTGCATCGAGGGAGTCGTGAAGGCGCTGACGTTCCCGCCGCATCACGGCGGCACGTTTCACCTGGGCAGGTCGAAACGACCAAGTGCCCCGTAGCGCGCCACCTGCGACACCTTCGATGCCGTGCCGTCGCGTCGGTTCGAAGCTGTTAGGCACAGCGCCGTCCCGCGCCGCACGCTCGCGAGAACGTATCTCCATGCGGTTCGCGAGCCTCGCGGTCATGGGCGCATTCGCGCTCGCCGGTATCGCGCACGGAGGTCCGACGGCGATCGTCGGGGACGACAACGTCGTCCACGCGTTCGTGTGGCAGAGCAAAGAATCGATCGAACAATCGATCGAAGGCCAGGTCACCGACGCGCGCGGTCACGCGTTAGCCGGCGAGCAAGTTCACGCCGTGTGGGGGAATGTCGATCATCCGGTCGCGACCGATCACGATGGCCACTACCACCTCAAGTTGGCGGCCGGCGCATCGGTACTCGTGTTCGTCTATGGCGACGTTCGCATCACGAGCACCGCCGCAAATTCGCACGCCGGCGACGACGGCGAGACCGTCGACATGCACGACCTCGTGGTGCCTGCGTCACCCCCGAAGCTCAAACACTCGCCCAAACGCCCGACGTATTCCGACACGGCGACCGATCACGACGCGTGGCTGCGCGCGTGGCTGCTGCTCGATATCGACGAATCCGGCAAGGTCGTGCGCCTGAAGGTGCTCGATCGCCCTGGCTACGACCTCGATTCGGTCGCGACCGCGTTCGGATTCGCGGCCGAGTTCGAACCCGCGCGTGATCGCGCGAACCGACCGATGCGAACCCAGCTGATGTGGGTGATCGACTGGCCACCGTTTTCGTGGTCGAACGATGAAGGCCGCAGTCCCGACAGCTTGCCGTGCCGCGACGAGCACGGCACTCACCCGGCGCGCCTCGAGCGATCATGTGCGCGCCCGACGATTGCCAACGCGCTGTCACAGCCTTGGATCACGCGATAGCCGCGGCTGTGAACAATCGCGCGCTACCCGCCGGGATAGCCTCGACCCATGCTCGCTCGCATCTGCGTCCTCGTCATGCTCGCCGCATCGCCGGTGCTCGCGTATCCGAAACCGGAGGCGCTGCTCGACGATCTATCGACGACGCACTACTTCGAAGAGGTCGCGATCTCGCCCGACGGTCACCGCGTCGCGTGGGTCGAAAAGATCATCGACAAAGGTCGCGACACCGGGCGCGTCGCGGTGTTCGCATCGACCGTCGACGGTGCATCGGCGGCGCGCAAGCTCGGTGAAGGGCGCCAGCTCGCGTGGTCGCACGACGGCAAGCGGCTCGCGTGGGTCGACAAGCAGTTGACCGTCGCGACGATCGGCGGCGGCGTGACGACGCTGACCAAGCTCGACGGCACGATCGGCGCACCGGCGTGGTCGCCCGACGACGCGCGCATCGCGATCTTGTTTGCCGAGCACAACGCGGGCGGCGGTCCGCTCAACGCCGAGCCGGCCGCGACCGGCGAGATCGGCGGCGCGATTCACAACCAGCGCATCACGCTCGTCGACGTCAAGACGCGCGCGGTCGCGTCGATCTCGCCGCCGGAGCTCCACGTCTACGAAGCGGCGTGGTCGCCCGACGGCAAGACGTTCGCGCTCACGGCTGCGCCGGGTCCCGGCGACAACAACTGGTGGACCGCGCAGCTCTACACGCTCGCGGTTGCCGGCGGCGCGCCGACGCCGATCTACAAGCCCGAGCTGCAGATCGCACAACCGCTGTGGTCGCCCGACGGTCAGACGATCGCGTTCATCGGCGGCCTGATGAGCGACGAAGGCTTCACCGGCGGCGACATCTATACGATCGCGGCGACCGGCGGCAAGGCCGTGAATCACACGCCGGGTCGCGCGTCGTCGCCGAACACGCTCGCGTGGATCTCGCCGACGCAGATGCTCGTCAGCGAATACGTCGGCGGCTCGTCGGCATTTTCGACGCTCGATCTCGCGACCGGCAAGCTCGCGCAGCTGTGGCAAGGCGGCGAATCGATCCACGCGGGCACGTGGGGAAACCTATCGATCGCGCGCGACGGCACCACGGTCGCAGTGGTCCGTTCGGACGTCGAGCATCCGCCCGAAGTGTGGGCCGGCGCGATCGGCAGCTGGAAACAGCTGACGCATCTCAACGCGAGTCATCACCCGGCATGGGGCGACGTGAAGAGCCTGACGTGGAAGAGCGACGGCCGCGACGTGCAAGGTTGGCTGCTGTATCCGGCGGACTTCGATGCGTCGAAGCGCTATCCGATGATCGTCGTGCCACACGGCGGCCCGGCCGGCATCGCGATGCCCGCGTGGCCCGAGCCGAGCCTCCAAGAAGCGACGCTCGCCGCGCTCGGCTACTTCGTGTTCTTTCCGAATCCGCGCGGCAGCTTCGGGCAAGGCGAAGCGTTCGTGCGCGCGAACGTCAAAGACTTCGGCGGCGGCGATCTGCGCGACGTGATGACCGGGGTCGACGCGGCGCTCAAGCTCGCGCCGATCGATCCGGCGCGGCTCGGCATCACCGGCTGGAGCTACGGCGGCTACATGACGATGTGGGCGATCACGCAGACCAATCGCTTCAAGGCTGCGATCGCCGGCGCCGGCATCTCAGATTGGCAGAGCTATTACGGCGAGAACTCGATCGATCAGTGGATGATTCCGTACTTCGGCGCGTCGGTGTACGACGACCCGGCGGTGTACGCGAAGAGCTCGCCTATCACGTTCGTCAAGAAGGTCCGCACGCCGACGCTGATCGTCGTCGGCGAGCGCGACGGCGAATGTCCAGCACCGCAATCGTACGAGCTCTGGCACGCGCTTGCCGCGCTCGGCGTGACGACGTCGCTGGTCGTGTATCCGAACGAGGGCCACGCGTTCGTCGATCCGAAGCACAAGCGCGATCTGCTCGAGCGCGGCGCGGCATGGTTCGACAAGTACCTGCGTTAGCGTTTCCTCGGTTTGACCTTCGATTTCGGGCGTCGTTGAAGCTCCTTGGCAACCTCATCGAGCTTCGCGAACGTGATCTCCCATCGACTCGGGTCGTCGTAGTCGAACTTGGCATCGATATCGATATC
>DASXEF010000069.1:0-15511 GCA_036490255.1 Kofleriaceae bacterium | reverse complement strand
GCGTAGATCGGATGCAGCCGCTCGCGGCCGTCGAGCAGGTCGCGCAGGAAGAACGCGACGACGATGCCGATCGCCGGCACGACCGGCAGCACGTAGTGATGGAACTTGGTCTGCACGATCGCGAAGAAGAAGAAGCCGCAGATCGCCCACAGCGTCGCCAAGAACCGCACGCGGCCTTCGCGCGTGTCGGTGCGCGACTTGATGATCGCGATCGCGAGCGCCGCGGGCACGAGCGCGATCCATAGCCACATGCCGTGACCGAGCTGTGCGGTGTAGTACTCGAACGAGAAGTTCGCGCCTTTGTCGACGTCGCCGACGAAGCCGCGATTGACGATGTGCGACATCAAATATTCGTTGATGAAGCCGGGGCCGTCCTTGAGCCACATGCCGATGTGCCACGGCACGGCGATCACGATCATCAACATCAGGCCGCGCTTGATCTCGAACGCGCCGTCGTAGAGCGCGCGCCACTTGCCGAACACGACGACGTACGCGATGCCGGTGAGCCCGACGACGCCGATGCCGGGCGGGCCTTTGTCGAGGATCGAGAGGCCGAGGAACACGTAGCACCACAGCAAATAGACCTGGCGCATCGTCGTGATCGGCGTCATGTCGAGCACGTGATCGGCGATCGCGTCGGTCTCGCGCCAACCGTCGCCTTGCGACCACGCGATCGGGAATGCGATCAGGCGGATCGCGAACCGATCGGGCGCGTAACGCTCCCAATCGTCGACGGCGGGCCACACCTGGCGCTTCTTGATCGCGGCGACCGCGAGCGCGATCCCCGAGCCGACGACGACGGGAATGAAGCGCACGATCATCCAGCCCGAGCGCCACATCCCGGCGAACAGCAGGGCGGCGAACACCGGGAAGAAGATCACCGGCGTCGGAAAGCCGCGGATCGCGAGCCCGGGCGAGATCGCGAAGTACGCGGTGAAGTACACGGCCTGCACGCCGACGAGCGCGGCGATCGCGGCGAGCACGAGCTCGCGCTGCGTGACGGGAATTCCACGCAGACGAAAGCCGGTGGTGATGGCGCGATCGCCGTCTTCCATCGCGAGCACGAACATCGCCATCGCGCCCATCACGGTCGCCGCGAGTGGCATGTCCGGAATCGCCTGGCGCGCGATCAAGCAGAAGAACGGCGAGCTTCCGACGACGAGCAGCGCGAGCCATGCGAGCTTGCGATCGACGAGCGTCGCGAGCATCAGCCACATCATCACGAGCCCGATCACGGCCGACAGCACGAACGGCAGCCGGATCGCGAGCATGGTGCGCGAGTCGTGGACCATCTCGCCCGAGTAGCCGCCGTCCTTGGCGAGCCCGAGCATCCGCATCGAGCCGGCCATCATCCAGAACTGCAGCACCGGCTTGGAGCGAAACCCTTCGTTGTCGGTCGGGTGCTTCTCGCCGCCGACCCACGACATGTGGACGAGGTCGTGGTCCTGCAGCATCTCGCGCGCGACCTCGCCGTAGTGGCATTCCCACGGATCGACGAGCGAATAGCGCCAGATGCCGGGCAGCAGCACCGCGAGCGCGACCAGCGTCACGAGCGCGAGCTCGAGCGCAGTGGGACGACGTGGCAGGACCATCTACGCGGGCGAACGTATCACTACTGCCAGCCGTAATAGATCGTCAGCACGGTGTCGAGCTCGCGCGCTTGATCGGCCGGGACATCGCTGCGCGGCCGGATCATCGCGCCACCTTCCCAGCCGAACCGGTTGCCGTGCGCGAGCGTCAGATACTCGCCGGCGACGAATTCGGCGGCGCCGTCCTGGTGCGCGCCGATCGCGATCGCGCGCGCGGCGACGTACATCGCGACCCGCAGTGCGGCCTGGCGATTGACCGCGAGTTGCAATTCGCCACGCAGGCCGGCGCCGGCGAAGCCTTCGGCGTGCGAGCTGTCGGCGACGAAGCCGGCGAGCAGCTCGGGCACGAGGCGCAGCTCGTGGCTGAGCCCGCCGGGCTCGGGGATCGCGAGCGGCGCGCGCTCGAAGCCGACGACGAGCTGCAATCCGGCGAGCGTCGAGAGATCGTTGCTCGCACCGGCGGCCGAAAAGCTCGAGCCTTGCGCGCGAACATCGCCGGTGAGACCGAGCTCGAACGTGGCCGAGCGATCTGCGATCGCGAGCGAGGGGACGAACACCGCGACGATGATCAGCGACCAGCGCACGCCGGCGAGCATAGGTGCTAGCGTCGGGCTCTGCCAGCGTTTCCTTCGATCTCGCCGTCCGCTGCCGCGGTGACCGCGTCGATCTTCGCGCGGCTGCGCGAACATCTCGCACGGTTTCCCGGCGATATCGTGCCGTTCCATATCGGCGACACGCATTTGCCGCCGGCCGTGGCACTTCACGCCTTCGATTGGCACATGTTGCCGGCCGCCGAGCTCTACGCGTACGGTGCGCCGCCCGGCTGGCAACCGCTGCTCGACGCGATCGTCGCGAAGCTCGCGCGCAAGAACGGCATCGAGGTCACGACCGCGCAGCTGCAGGTGACCGCCGGCGCGACGCACGCGCTGTCGTGCAGCGTGCAGGCGTTGTGCGAGCCCGGCGACGAGCTGATCTTGGTCACGCCGCACTGGCCGCTGATCCGCGGCATCGCGATCGCACATCACGCGACGCCGATCGAGGTCGCGCTCGATGCGATCGAAGGCGCGATCACCGCGAAGACCGCCGGCATCTACGTCGCGAGCCCGAACAACCCGGATGGCTCGATGCTCTCCGCCGCCGATATCGAGCGCATCGTCGCGCTCGCCCGGGCGCGCGACTTGTGGATCTTCTCCGACGAGGTTTACGAAGATTTTGTCTACGAAGGCGTGCACCGCTCGATCGCGCCGCGCGCGCCCGAGCGCACGGTCACGGTGTTCTCGTGCTCGAAGGGCTACGCGCAGGCCGGGTTGCGCGTCGGCTACGTCGTCGGACCGCCGGTCGTGATCGACGCGGTCCGCAAGCTCGCGAACCACAGCGTGTTCAACGTGCCGGTCGCGATGCAGCGCGCGGCGCACGCCGCGATCATCGGCGGCGACGCGTTCTTGACGATGGCGCGCGAGCGCTATCGCGGCGCCCGCGACCGCGCGAAGGCTCGGCTGCGCGCGCCGTGCGAGCTCCCGCCCGGCGCCGCGTACTTGTGGGTCGACTTCGGCGCGTTCTGCGGCGGCGGCGATTGCATGCCGGTGCTCGAGCAGATCGCTGCCGCCGGCGTGCTCGTCGCGCCGGGCAGCGCGTTCGGCGATGCGTGCGGCCGGTTCGCGCGGCTGTGCTTCACCGGCGTCGACGAGCCGCGGCTCGACGAGGGCATCGATCGCATCAACCGAGTCTTGGGTGGCGGCAGCGCGTGAGCCTCGATCGGGTCGCGTGCGTCGATGCCTTCCTGCTCGCGTCGCAGCGCTGCGGTCCCGAGCGGCTCGTCGTGCGCGGCATGCACGAGGTCGTCGGTCCGCTCGCAGCGCGCACGACCTACGGCCTCGCGCTCGGCAAAGCCGCGCTCAAGATGGCGCGCGGTGCCGGGCCGGTCGCGCGGGGCGTCGTCGTCACGAATGCCGACGACGGGCTCGGTGTGCCCGACGGCTGGAGCGTGATCGTGAGCTCGCATCCCGAGCCCGACGAGCGCAGCGTGTTCGCGGGCGAAGCCGTGGTCGATTTAGTGGCCGGCTGCACGCGCGATGATCTCTGTCTCGCGTTGATCTCGGGCGGCGCGAGCTCGCTCGTCGAGCTGCCGGCGCCGGGCATCTCGATCGCGGAGCTGCGCGAGCGCGTCGCCGCGTGCATGGCGAGCGGTGCCGACATTCACGCGATCAATCGCCTGCGCGGCGAGCTGTCGCGGCTCAAGGCCGGCAAGCTCGCGCGGATGTGCGACGCGCCGGTCGCGACGCTCGCGGTCAGCGACGTCTACGACGACGATCTCGCCGTGATCGGCTCGGGGCCGACGTTCGCGAATCGGCCCGACGATCGCGCCTCCGTGATCGCGCCGATGCGCAGCTTCGCGACGACGATCGCGTCGCTGATCCCGGGCTCGCATTTTTTGGCCGAGCCCCAGCGCAGCGACGTCGCTCAGGTCGCCACCGACCTCGTCGACGCGTGGGATCGCCACGGCGGCGCCGTTCGAATCACGCACGCGACGAGCGGCTTCTCGGGGACCATCCGCGGCGAGCGACGCGGCCTGCGCGTCGGCTGGGGCGAGCCGACGGTGACGATCGCCGAGCCGCACGGCGAAGGCGGTCGCGCGCAACAGCTCGCGTTGCTGCTCGCGCGCAAGCTGCGCGGCGACTGGACCGTCAACGCGTTCATCGCCGGCAGCGACGGCATCGACGGCCCCGCACCCGCTCACCGCCGGAGCCCGGCCGGCGCGTTCATCGATAACAAGAGCTGGGACCGGATCGCCGACGCCGGGATCGATCCCGAGCAAGCGCTCCTGCATCGCGATGCCGGTACCGCGCTCGACGCGATCGGCGCGCTCGTCGTGACCGGGCCGACCGGGATCAATCACGCCGACGTGATGGTCATCGGCTGACGGGGTGCGACACCGCCGTGCGACTGCGATGGCGCGAGCGCCGTCCGGATCGGCATGACGCGACTATTGCTGCTGTCGAGCCTGTTGTCTGGCTGCGTATTCCTGCTCGGGCCGCGAACGCCGGGCGAGCAGGGCCATGCACTGCTCGGCCACGCCGATTACCTCGGTCACCTCGACGGCAAGCTCGCGCAGGCCGACAAGAAGCCGGCGGCGTCCGTCAGCGGCGCCGTGCTCGACTTTCGCGGCATCGCCGCCGACTTGTTCTGCGTCTCCTACGACACGGACTTGCAATGGTTCCCCGGCGCCGACGCGAAAGAGGACGTGATCGCCAAGCGCCTCGCGAAGGCGAAGACGTTGAACCTCGTGTTCGCCGCGCCGTCGACGATCGACGAGAGCGCGACCGCGACGTTTCCGCCCGCGCCGTCGACTCCGCTCGAGGCGCGCATCATCGATAAGGGCGCGACGTCAGAGCCCGACTCGCGCGATCCGTACAATCGCAGCATGGACACGTTCGAGATCGACTCGACGTCGTTCTTGTGCGCGCCGGCGCCGAAGGTCACGCCGGCCGCGAAGTACATCACCGCGGTGCTCTACGCGCCCAACGAGCGGCCCGAGATCTTCATCTGGAAGATCGACGGTACGGCCGAGGCGTTCGATCCGGCGGCGGTGACGGCGCCGGCGCCGGGCGACGATGCGGCACCCGACAAGGCCGCGCCCGCGGCAGCGCCCGTGCCCACCGACGATCTCGTGACGGTCGCGACGCACGACGGGCGCTTCACGATCTTTCTGAAGCTCCTCGCGGCGAGCAGCTACGCCGGCAAGCTCGGCTCGACCGACGCGTACACCGCGTTCTTGCCGACCGACGACGCGCTGAAGGCGCACCGCGCCGATGTCGACACGTGGCTCAAGGACAAGAAGCAGCTCGATCGCGTCGTCGGCGCGCAGGTCTGTGGCGGCGCCCTCAGCAAGGCGAAGCTGCAAGAGGGTGTCGCGAGCAGCGATCATTATCTGTCGCTGCAGAACGGGCTCGGCAACTACCTCAGGGTTCGCGCCGACGGTGACGCGTTCAAGATCGGCAAGGACGTCCATGTCGCGCTGCCCGAGCTGTCGGCATCGAACGGCGTGATCTATCCGGTCGACGGGCTCGTGCAGTGCGACCGTCGAGGAAATTGCCCGTGATCGTGTCGCGCCCGCGCGCCGTGCTACACACGTCCACGCGTGACGCAGACCTGGACTCCGCTGACCGTCCTCGACTGGACGACGAAGCGCTTCACCGACGCCGGCATCGGCGCGGCGCGGCTCGAAGCGCAGCTCTTGCTCGCCCACGCGCTCGGCTGCACGCGCATGCAGCTCTATACCGGCTTCGACAAGCCGCTCGGCGAACCCGAGCTCGCGAGCTACCGCGAGCTGATCAAGCGCCGGCTCGCCGGCGAGCCCGTCGCGTATCTCGTCGGCGAGCACGAATTCTGGGGCCTGCCGCTCGCGGTCGATCGCAACGTGCTGGTGCCGCGGCCCGACACCGAGACGTTGATCGAGGTCGCGCGCAAGCTCGCGCCGAACGCGACGCGCATTCTCGATCTGTGCACCGGCTCCGGCGCGATCGCACTCGCGCTCGCGAAAGAGCTGCCGAACGCGCACGTGATCGCGACCGAGATCTCGGCCGAAGCGGCGAAGATCGCGCGCGCGAACGTCGCGAAGCACGCGGCGAACGTCGACGTCCGCGACGGCGATCTGTTCGGACCCGTCGCCGGCGAGCGCTTCGATCTCGTCGTGTCGAATCCGCCGTACATCGCCACCGCCGTGATCGACACGCTGTCGGCCGAAGTGCGTCGCGAGCCGCGCATCGCGCTCGACGGTGGCGCCGACGGCCTCGGCTTCTACGATCGCATTTGCGCGCACGCCCGCGAGTATCTGCAGCCCGGCGGCGTGCTCGCCGTCGAGCACGGTTTCGATCAAGCCGATGCGGTGCGCGCGCGCTTCGACGCCGCCGGCTTTGACCGCGTGACGCTCGTCAACGACTTGGGCAAGAACCCCCGCGTGACGTCGGGTTTCGCGCCATAGCTCGTGTACGATCGCGCCACGTGCGCCGCGCGCTGTTCTTCGTTTGCCCGGCCGTTGTCTGCGTGACCAGCGCGCGCGCGTTCGCTCAAGCACCTCCGCCATCGCCGACGCCGATTCCGGTCGAGCCGACGCCGCCGGTGACACCGGGCGAGCCCGCGCCGCCGCGCGATCAAACGCCGCCGCCGAGCACGCCGGCGACGCAAGCTCCGACGAGCGCGCCGGTGCCGGAGGGCCAGCCGCTGGTGACGCACGACTCGCGCACGGCCGCCGAGAAGCGTCATGCCGCCGAAGCGATCTGTCGCGCGCACGATCCGAGTTGCGATTGGTCCGCGACGTTCAGCTCGCTCGAGCAGCGCAGCATCGCGCGCGTGATCGGCGAGCGCGGTTACACGATCGATCCGCAGCCGTGGGGGAAAACGATCGGCCACGTCGTCGTGGTCAACGAGGACGTGTTCGCCGAGAAGAATTGGCTGCAGTTCTTCAACATCTTCCACTATCGCTCGCGACCGAATCGCGTGCGCGAAGAGCTCACGATCCAGGCCGGCGAAGTGTGGGATCAGACGCGCGTCGAAGAGAGCGCGCGGCGATTGCACGATCCGCTGTACTCGTCGGTCGTCGCGCTGCTGCCGATCCAGACGTCGGATCCGACGCAGGTCGATCTGCTCGTCGTGACGCGCGATCTGTGGAGCCTGCGGCTCAACTCGCAATACACGTTTCAACAGGGCGCGCTGACCAACCTCGCGCTGTCGCTGTCGGAGAACAACTTCCTCGGCACGCGCGACGTGGTCGCCGTCGGGTTCACGATGGACCAGGGCGCGATCGCGATCGGTCCGACGTTTCTCGACAAGGATCTGTTCGGCTCGCACGTCAACCTCAACGTGTCGGCGAGCGAGATCATCACGCGCACCGCCGACAAGATCTTCGATCCGACGACGAGCTCGCTCGTCACCGATACCGCGGATCCCGCCGGCATCGAGGACGCGCACAAGCTGCACTCCGAAGGCTCGGCGGCGAATATCTCGCTGTCGCGTCCGCTGTGGTCGCTCGCGACCGATTGGGGCGCGGGCGCGAGCGCGTCGTACTCGAATCAGATCGCGCGCTCGTTCACCGGCGTGCACGGCGACGCGTTCGAGTTGTTCACCGATCCGGGCTCGGGGTTGCCGTACGAGTACCGCTATCAGTACTTGTCCGCGAACGCGAACGTCGTGCGCCAGTGGGGCCACGACTACAAGCAAGCGCTCACGCTCGGCTATACGGTGTCGGATCAAAAGCCGTCGCTGCTGCCGAGCTTCGCCACGATCGATCCGTCGGCCACCGCGCAGTTCATCGCCGACGTGTTCCCGCGCACCGAGCTGATCTCGCAGCCGTACGTCACGTACTCGATCTATCAGCCGCGCTATCGGATCTTGCGCAACGTCCAGACCTACGATCTCGCCGAAGATCTCCAGGTCGGGCCGAGCGCGAGCGCGACGCTCGCTCAAGGCCTCACCGCGCTCGGCGGCGACTTCACGTTCACGCGGCCGACGGTGTCGGCAGGCTGGACGTTCTTGCTCGGCCGCGATGGCTTCATCACGCCGAGCGCGGGCGCGTCGATGCGGTTCGAACAAGCGGCACCGAACGGGTGGAATTCGATCGACAACAGCGCGGATCTCGCGCTGCACGTCGCGACGCCGAACTTTCCGCGGTTTCGCGTCGTCGGCTATGCCGAGCTCGACACCGAGTGGCACAACACGCAAAACCAGTACTACTCGGTCGGCTCCGACAGCGGCCTGCGCGGCTACAACATCGCGGAGTTTCGCTCGGCGCGCGACGCCAACGCGCGGCGCTTCATCGGCCAGCTCGAGCTGCGCACGACGCCGTGGCCGATCTGGGTGTTTCGCGCCGGCGGCGTCGCGTTCTACGAGGTCGGCGGCGCCGCGAACACGCTGTCGACGCTCGGGCTCTACAACGACGTCGGCGTCGGCTTGCGGTTGCTCGTGCCGCAGCTCAATCGCGACGTGTTTCGCGTCGACGTGGCGTTTCCGCTGCAGAGCGTGCCCGATGCGTCGGCGTTCGTGCCGCACGTCATCGCGGGCTTCGCGTCGTATTTCTAGTGCCGTGCAGAAATCGCACGAGCAGGTAGATGCCGGTCACCGCGAGCCCGCACGATAGGCCCCACCACACGCCGGTGACGCCGAGCCCGGCGGTGAAGCCGAGCAGCAACACGACGGGCAAGCCGACGAGGTAGTGGCCGACGAGGTTGCCGTAGAGCGTCTCGCGCGTGTGGCCCAAGCCGCGCAGGGCGCCGGCGACGACCGACTGCGTGCCGTCGAACAGCTGGAACGCGGCGGCGACGTAGAGCAGCGGCACGGTGGTCGCGACGACGGTCGCATCGTCGGTGAACGCGCGCGCGAGCGTGCCCGGGATCAGCGCGAACACCGCCGCGAAGCACGCCATCACGGCGAGGCCGAGCGCGAGACCGGCGAGGCCGCGGCGCCGCGCGAGCGCGAGATCGCCGGCACCGGTCGCGAGCCCGACGCGCACCGACGTCGCCGACGCGATGCCGACGCTGAACGAGAACGTGAAGCTCGCGACGCCGAGCGCGATGCTGTGCGCGGCGGCGGGCATCTCGCCGAGATGCGCGGCGATCACCGTCGCGACGCCGAAGATGCCGACCTCGGCGAAGATCTGACCGCCGACCGGCGCGCCGACCTTCACGATCGCTTTGAGATCAGCAGTGGTCGACGGCGGGCGCGGTGTCCCACGGTCGAGTGCCCGCACGCCGAGCGCATACACGACGACGGTGAGCGCGAGCACCGCCGTGGTCGCGAGCGCGGCGCCGATCACGCCCATTGGCGGGATGTGTAGCGCCGGCACGCCGAAGATCAGCGCGACGTCGAGGAAGAAGTTGAGCACGTTGCCGACCACGACCGCGACGATCAGCGGCCGCGTGACGTGATGCGCGGCGAGATACGAGCGCAGCGCGACCGTGATCAAGAACGGCACGATGCCGACCGCCCGCAGATACAAGTACGGCTTGGCTTCGGCGATCACGGCGGGATCGACGCGCGCCAGATCTAAGATCAGCGGCGTCGCGAACGTCACGAGCGTGAGCACGAGCCCGACGAGCACCGCGAGTCGCACGCCGGCGCCGACCGCGCGGCGAGCATCGTCGAAGCGACCGGCGCCGAGCGCCTGCGGCACGACGGTATCCATGCCCATCACGACGCCGAGGCCGAGCGAGCTGACGCCGAACAGCAGGTTGTTGCCGACGCCGGCGCCGGCGAGCGCGGCGTCGCTGTAGTGGCCGAGCAGGGCGGCGTCGACGTTGCCCATGAGCTGCACGCCGACTTGCTGCGCGGCGAGCGGTGCCGCGAGCATGATCAGCGAGCGCAGCTCAGACTGCTTCAAGGAAACGGACGCGGCGTCATCGGCGCGTTCGCAAACGTCAGGTTCTTCGCGATCGCGCGCGCGAGCGTGAGCCGGTGTTGCGCATCGGGGCCGACGACGCGGACGTAGCACGGCGCATCGTCGTCGATGAAGATCAGGCCCTGGCCGTGATGATCGAGACCCTTCGCGCCGACGTCGACTTCGACCGCGGCGGCCGGCGCGTGATAGACGACGCCCGCATCCTTGTCGGGTTTCACCTGACCGGCGTCGGCGAGCGCGTTGTACTGATCGACCATGTCGGTCGAGCCGCTCCGGTACTGCGCGAACAACGCATCGGCGCGCTGCTTCATGCCGTCGCGACAATCGAAGTCGTACGTCCAGTACTCGGTGCCGGTGTCGCTCGTGACCTGGTAGTTGCACGGATACGCGATGCCCTTCGGCGGCGCCATCGCGCTATCGACCGGGTGCGCGGAGCCGCCGAGTAGCTGGCCGACCGCGTCGTCGCTCAGGATCGTCTCGCACTTGAACTTGTCGGGGTACACGCCGGCGAGCTTGCGCTCGGCGGCGCTGCCTTTTGGCGCCGCGCTCGTCGACGTGCCCGAGTCGCAGGCGCTCAACATCACGATCGCGGCGACGAGCAGACAACTACGCACGGCGGAACGGTAACGCGCCCGATGTCTGCGCGCTAGTGACCCAAAGATAAGAAGGGCGTTCGCTCAATCGCCGGCGGCGATCCGCGTCGTCGCGTCGTACACGAGGCGAAGCTCGGCGACATCTGCGACTGCTTCGGCGAGCGCCAACAGCGGGCCTGGTTTGCGCGCCTCGTCGAGATGGATCGTGCCGCCGACGCGGCGCTCGACGTACGCGACATACATGCCGCCGCGGCGTGCCGATACGACGACGGCGCGCAGGTGGAACAGCGGGATCGCAGCGCGGCGCCGAATGCCGAATACGCGCTGTTCGCTGCGCAACAACCCGTCGTCGCGATCGAACACGAGCTTGCGCCGCAGTGTCGCGAGCAAGATGCCCGAGCCGCCGATGACGAGCCCGGCGAGCACCGCCCACAACGGACCGATCCAGAGCACGCGCAGGCCGACGGCGCTGAGCACCCAGCCGGTCCACGCGGTCGCGCGGGTCAGGTCGAGCTCGACGCGTGCGTCCGTGCGCTTACGGATCTGGACGGAGCCGAGCCAGTCGAGCACTCACGAAGCGTAGCACTACGACGCGCCGCCGGAATCGCCATCGGATCCGCCGCCGCCGCCGCCACCACCATCGCCGCCGCCGCCGCCTTCAGGTGCAGCCGGTCCGTTGCCGTTCGGTGGTCCGTTCGCACGCCACTCGCGGTTGCGACCGCCGCGACCGCGCCGACGCCGGCGCCGGCGCTTGCGCATCGGCTGACCGTCGGGACCGAGAACCTCGGGGCCGCGGTTCGGCTGCGGACCGTTCGGCTCGAAGAAGCGCACGGGCTCGCCGAGATCGCGGGCCGCGCCATTCTGACCATCGGGTGCGTTCGCCGGCATCGGCGGTCCGGCGTTGATCACGCCGTTGCCACCGTTGTCGTGGCGCCGACGACGCCGGCGACGCCGCTTGCGACGCTCGCCGTTGCCATCCGCGCTCGCCGGCTGGCTGTTGCCGTTGCTGCCGTTGCTAGTGCCGCCGCCGCCGTTGTTGGTGTCGAACCGCGGACGATCGTCGAAGCGCCGCGGCGGCGCACCGTTGCCGCTGGGGCCGCCGCTGGGGCCGCGTTCCCAGCGACGCTGCTTCTTGCCGCGGCGGCGTGCAACGCCGGCATCGTTCGGATTCGCCGACGCGACCGGCGCCATCGCGATGCGCATCGGGCCGCGCACGTACTCGATCACGGGACCACCACCGCCGCGCCGCGGTTGCGCATCCGGCGACGCGGTCGACAGCACCGGCGTGCTGAACGCACTCTTCGGCGGCAACATCGCGCGGCGCTTGCGTCGGCGTCGACGCCGGCGCCGGCGTGCTTCGGCGGCGCTCGCCGATGCGCTGTCGCCATCGGCCGGCAGCGGCCGGCGCGGCTTGGGCTGCTTCGGCACGCGTTTACGCGCGAGCACCGTGATCTCGCCGGGACCTTCGATGCCTTCTTCGGCGAGCTCGGCGGCGGTCTTGTCGATGACCTCGTAGTCATCGTCGTCGTCGTCGTCGTCATCGTCGTCGTCGTCGTCGTCCTCGTCGTCGTCGTCCTCGTCGTCGTCGTCGCCTTCGGCCGACGTCTCGTCGTCGTCGAGGTCGTCATCGTCATCGTCGTCGTCGTCATCGAGATCGTCGTCGTCGAGCTCGTCGGCGTTCTCCGCGGTCGCGGGTGCCGCGGCGACGGGCGCCGGCACGGCCGCAGTCGGCTCGTGCTTCTTGCGCGTCAGCACGGTCGGCGCAGCCGGTGGCGGTGCAGCCGGAGCCGCCGCAGCGCCCGGCGTCCGACGTAAGACCGTCTTTGCCGGGGCCGGTGCCGGCGCGGGCGTTGGCTCGGCCGCGGCGACGGCCGGCTGATCGATGCGCACGACACGCGCCTTGATCTCGCGCTTCGGCTTGATATCGGTGGAGCTGTCGTCGTCGAGCTGACGCGTGAGCAGTGCGCCGAACCGCGTGGCCTCGCTCGCCGCTGCCAAGATCGCCTCGCGCGAGCGCAAGCAGTTGTCGCAACGGCCGCAGCGCGGCGCGCCGGTCTCGCCGAGATAGTCGAGGATGACCTGGTTGCGGCAGTCGACGGCTTTGACGTACGCGAGCAGCGCGTCCAAGCGCTGGCGATCGGCGATGCGCCGCGCTTCGTACTGGCGCGCGCGATCCATCAGCTCCTGCAGATCGGGCGGCGGATCGGCGACGTAGTACAGGCCGCCGTCTTTCTCGGTGATGAAGCCTTCGTCCTTGAGCAGCGACAGCACCGTGCGCGTCCGCTGCTGGCCGACGCCGGAGCCGAGCGCGACGTTCGCGACGTTCGGCGGCGACTCGGCTTCTTGCGCCGTGCCGATGGCCTTGCCGAACACGTCGAGCGTATCGAACACCTGGCGGACCTGACGCTTCGTCGGGTACGTGCCCGACAAGAAGTACTCTTGAATCGCGACGTCGTCGGGCGAGAACAGCAGCACGCAGCGCGCGGGTTTGCCGTCGCGACCGCCGCGGCCGGCTTCCTGCGCGTACGCTTCGAGCGAGCCGGGCACGTGATAGTGCAGGACGTTGCGAATGTTCGGCTTGTCGACGCCGAGACCGAACGCGTTGGTCGCGACCATCACGAGCTCGCTCGAGTCCATGAACGACTGCTGCGACTCGTCGCGCTCGCCCTTGTTCATGCGGCCGTGATACTTCGCGACCGGCACGCCCCAGCGGCCGAGCGCTTCGTAGAGCTCCTCGACCTTCTTGACGGTCGCGCAGTAGACGATGCCCGGCCGCGGCAGCTTCTTGAGCAGCGTGACCAGCGTCTTCATCTTCTCGTCTTCGTCGTGGAAGACGATCACTTCGTAGTGCAGGTTCGGGCGATCGAACGTCGTCGTGACGATCGATGCCTTCTCGATCCCGAGCTGGAACAGGATGTCTTCGCGGACGTGCGGCGGCGCCGTGGCCGTGGTCGCGAGCACCGGCGGCCGGCCGACGTCGTCGATCGCCTTGCGCAGCGAGAGATACGCGGGCCGGAAATCGTGGCCCCATTGCGAGACGCAGTGCGCTTCGTCGACGACGAAGCGCGAGACACCAACTCCTGCCGACGCCTCGCGCAGATAATTGCGGAACTCGGGATCCGCCATCCGCTCGGGCGTCGTGAGCAAGAGCTTGCCGCCGGGCGATTTGACGAGCGCGTCGACCTCGCGGCGCTGGCGCACGGTCAGCGTCGAATCGATCTTCGCCGCCGACACGCCTTTGGCGACCATCTTGTCGAGCTGATCTTTGATCAGCGCGATCAGCGGGCTGACCACGACGGTGACGCCCGGCACGACGAGCGACGTCAGCTGATAGAGCAATGACTTGCCGCTGCCGGTCGGCATGACGGCGAGCAGATCTTCGGCGGCGAGCAGGTGCTCGAACGCCTCGGCCTGACCGGGCCGGAAGGCCTTGATGCCGAGCGCTTGTTGCGCGACGCCGAGCAGCGCGCCGACCTTGTGCGGTAATCCGGCACCCTCCGAGGGCACGGCTCCGTTCAGATCGTAGGCCGGCTTCGCGACGGCAGGCGCGGGCGTCGACGCGGCGGCTTTCACCCGCTTGGGTTTCGCCGGCGGCTTTGCCGCCTTCTCGATCGAACGGCGGATCGCCTCCGGCGACATGCTCTTCGATCGGGTCGCCGTAGCTGCGGGCGCGCGACGAGGCTTCGCCGCCGCGGCTTTCGCCGCCGGCTCAGCCGATTTTTTCTTCGGACTCGTCTTGGTGGTTGGACGCTTGGTCAAAGGACCACGTCTCCCTCAGATCCGCCGCTGGCCTCTCGCTCCACGAACGAAGACAGCCGCCGCGCTGGTCATTCAGACCATACCACGAGCAGCGGCTGCAAGGGCCACCGGTGTGATCTTCCGGGGTGTGTTAGAGAAATCATATGGCGAGTGACCGGCCGGTCCGGGAAGCCGAAAACCGGCTCGAGCGGTTCAACGCCGACCGCGAGAGGCTGCTCGCGGAGGTCGAACGCCGCGTCGTTGCTCGCGTCGTCGCGTCGTCGAAACCCGGGACGGACCAGTCGCTCGAGTACGTGCTCAACGACGTCGCGTTCAACGAGATCAAGCGCCTCGAGGCCAGCAAGGCCAGCAAAGCGAAGAACGGCGGCGCGCTCGATCGCTGGCGCGACCTGTCGAGGCGGCTGCTTGCGATGAGCGAAGCCGAGAAAGAATCCGAGCTGCGCGAGCTGGTTCGATTCTATGGCAAAGACGTCGTCGGCAACTTCGATCCGCGCGTGTACAAGTTCGCCACCGGGATCGGCCCGTCGATCCTGGGCGCGCTGTTCTCGCCGATGACGTCGTTCAAGGAGGGCCTCGCGGCGCTCGGCAACTTGGAAACGCGCATCCAGCCCGACGGCGAGATCGATCTGGCGCGCGCGTGCGCGGAGCGCGGGACGATCATCGTCACGCCGACGCACTCGTCGAACATGGACTCGCCCGCGATCGGGTTCGGCCTGTTGCGCGCGCACCTGCCGCCGACGACGTACGGCGCCGGAAAAAATCTGTTCACGAATCCGTTCATCAGCTTCTTCATGCGCAACCTCGGCGCCTATCGCGTCGATCGCCGGCTGCGCTTCGAGCTCTATAAAGACGTGCTCAAGGAGTACTCGACCGTGCTGCTCGAGCACGGCTATCACTCGCTGTTCTTCCCCGGCGGCACGCGCTGCCGGTCGAACATCATCGAGAAGCACTTGAAGCTCGGCCTGCTCGGCACGAGCGTGACCGCGTACAAGAACATGGTGCGCGAGGGCGCGCCGAACAAGCGGCTCTACATCGTGCCGGCGACGATCAACTACCGGCTCGTGCTCGAGGCCGAGACGCTGATCGACGACTACCTCGCCGAGACCGGCAAGAGCCGCTACATCATCACCGACGACGAATTCTCGCGCGTCGGCCGCATGGTCGAGTTCTTCCGCAAGATC
>DASXEF010001029.1:0-3258 GCA_036490255.1 Kofleriaceae bacterium | reverse complement strand
CCCGACGCGATCGCGACGTGCGACTGCTTGTCGTCGTCGGGATCCTTCGCTTGCCCGGCGACATCGACGTGCAGCCACACGTTCGGCACGAGCGCTTCCGTGATCGGCACGTCGAGCACCGTCGACGGCGCCGTGAACGTCACGCGGCTCGTCTGCACGATGCCGTTGCGCCGCCAGCTGACGAGCCCTTCGGCCGGATAGAACGGCGGCGAGGCCAGCACGTGCGCGGTCTCGCCGACCGCGTACTCGGGTTTGTCGGCGATCAGCGTCACCGTCGTCGACGGCGCGCCGGTGACACCGCCGGCGACCCAGTACGTCAGCTCGGTGTAGTTCGGCCGGCCGCGCGTATCCGTGATCGTCGCGACGAGCTGATACGTGCCCGGCTTCGCGGTCGCGAAGTGACACGGCGCCGCCGCTTGCGACGCGACGACATCGCACGTCTGCGGCTCGAGCTCGAGCGTGCGATAGCGACCCTTCTCGTATTTCCAGTCGAGCCTGACCGCGCGCAACGCGATCTTCGTGCCGGGCAGCGGCTTGCCGTCGATGCCGACGCCGATCACGTCGACGTCGAACGGCACGCCTTGCGCGACGAACGCTGTGTGCGGCTTGAGCCCGACGTACGCGGTCGACGGATGCACGAGCACCGTCGTGCTCGCGCTCGAGCCTTGGTGGTTCATGTCGCGAACCGTCGCTTCTGCGACGATGCAGATCGGCGTCGCGGGCCGCACGCTCGCGACGTCGACGTGCAGCACGTTCGTGCCGGTCGCGTCGGTCTTCGAATCGTGTTGCCACGCCGTCGGCAGGTTCGGTCCCTTCGGTTCGTCGTCGGGAATCGCTTCGCTGTAACCGCCGAAGCGGAAGTCGTCGCGATTCGGCGGCGTGAACGACGTCGGCCACGCGCTCAGGTGCCACATCGCATCGGCGCCCGCGAGCGGACCGCCGGAGAAATACTTCGCGTCGACGGTGACGTCGGCGCCCGCGCCCGCGATGACGTACGGACCGGCTTCGGCGTGCGCCGCGACCTCGAACTCGGGCCGGCGGAATTCTTCGACGCGGATGTAGTGCGTCGTGCTCTCGCCGCCGGCGGTGAGCTCGACCTGGGTCGAGCCGAGGTTCGGCGTTTTCGGCAGCGTGAACTGGACGTCGAAGCCGCCGAGCGTGCCGATCTTCGACGTGCCCTTGAGCAGCTCGTTGCCGCGCGAATCGATCACGCGATACGCGAGCTCGGTGACGTGCGAATCGAGCGGCTCGACGTCGCCGCGGCCGAGCTGGCGGATCCAACCTTTGAGCGCGACGTGCTCGCCCGGCCGATACAGCTGGCGATCGTCGGCGACGTACCACGCGCGATGCGACGAGTCGTAGCCCCAGTTGCCGGCGTCGGAGACCACGAACGCGTGATCGTCGCCGGCGGTCGCGAGCAACATCTTGCCGGTGTTGTTCGGCGGCACCGCGAGCGTGGCCACGCCGGTCGCATCGCTCGTCGCTGTCGTCGCTGTCGTCGCGGTCGGCAAGATCGCGAGCGACGCGTTCGCGATCGGCTTACCGGTCGCGAGGTCGCTCGTGTACACGACGATCTTCTCGCCGTCGGCGTGCGCGTCGAGCCCGAGCTTGGTCGCCTCGATCCACGCGATCATCGGCCGCTGATACGCGTGCTCCTTCCACACCGTCGGCTCGGCCACGACGACGACGTCGCCGCGCCCGTCGTGCAGCGCGGCCGCGAGATCGATCGCGGTGTCTTCGAGCCGATTCGCGCCGTGCGTCACGTGCAGCGTCGTATCGACGACGCGATGGCCGGGCGGCGGCGGCGGATGATCGTGGTTCCACCACTCGCCGACATAGGTGCGGTACGCGTCCCAGTCGGTCGGCTCGACGCGATAGAGCTGGACGTCGATCGAGTCGAAGTTCGTCGTGTAGACGTCGAGCACCGGCTTCGGCAGCTTCGGATCGAGCACGACGAGCCCGCTCGGCGCGAAGAACGCCGGCTCGGCATCCGCGACGTGAAAGTCGAGCGCGAGATCCTTCGCGAGCGTCTGGCCGAAGCGATCGGTCAGCGCGCGGCCGATCTTGACCTGATACTTCGTGCGCGGCTTGGTCTCGCCGCTGATCTCGAGGTAGTAGCCGCTCGCGACCACGTGCACGTTCGGGATCTCCGGCGTGATCTGCACGAGCTGGTCGTCGAACTTCGACTCGTCGATCGGGTTGTCGAACTGCACGCCGAGCGCCGAATCCGGCGGGCATGCGGTCTGGCACTCGAGCTCGTTGACGCGAAACGCCGCGTACGTCTGGAACCGAAATTCCTGCGGCGCCTTCGTCTTGTTCGGCCCTTCGGCCGACGGCATGCCCGAGCCGAACGTCGCGGTGATCGCGGAATCGGTCGGCAGCTTCGTCGTCGCGCGAAACGCGATCCAGTGGCCGTCGTTGGTCGGCGTCGCGATCAGATCTTTGACCGGCGGCTCAACCTGCGCGAGCTCGGCCTTGCTCAGCATTCGCGCTTCGAGCGGCTTGCCGTTCGCCTTGAGCACGAGCTTGGCCAGCACGGCGCTCGGATCGATCTTCTGATCGAAGTGCGCGTACATCGGCACGTCGAGCGGCTGCGGATTGCCGTCGGGCCAGAACCCGTCGAGCGTCGGCGTCGGCGTCTCGAACGAGAAGCTCACGCCCTTCGCGAGCACGCCGCCGGTCGCCGACTTCGTGCCGGCCGGCACGTCGACGTGAAACGTCGTCGCCTGCGCGAATCGCGGATCCGGATCGAACACGAGCGTGCGCGTGCCGATCCAGCGCCAGTTGCCTTTCGGCTGCGGCGTGAGCTTGACCGGCACCGTGCTCGCCGCATCGCTCTGCGACGTGACGGCGACCATCGGCTGGCTGAACGTGATCGTCAGCTGCGGCGCGAGCGGCACCGCGCCTTCGGGCATGTAGCGCAGCACTTTGAGCTCGCCGGTCTCGACCTGCACGGGCGGCAGGCTCGGCGCCGCGGGAAAGCTCGTCACCACAGTCTCGCCCGGCTTCGGCGGCGGTTGCGAGCTCGGCCGCAGCGCGAACGTCGACGTCGGCGCCGGCGCGAGCGGCATCATCCGCCCGAACAACGGCGCGGTCTCGATCGGCGTGAGCAAGCGCGCGTCGGCCGGCTTCGAGTGATCGGCGGCGGCGGGGCCTTGCTTGCCGTCGGAGAGCCGGATGTCGATGCCGCGTGGCACGTGGGTGGCGTCGTACGGCGGACCGGTATCCGCTGGCAGCGTCGGCTCGGCCGGCGCCGGC
>DASXEF010001006.1:0-2177 GCA_036490255.1 Kofleriaceae bacterium | reverse complement strand
CCTTGAGGACCGCAGGCACGATCATGCGATCGATGTAATTGAGGAGGTTCAGCCCGGTCAGCAGCGCCAAGATCGCGGTGCGGTTCTTGATCACTTGAACGTGACCTCGCAGCCGAGCTCGATCGGATCGACGACTTGGGTCGTCGCGGTGGTGCTTGCAGTCGAGCTCACGGGTGCGTCGCGCAGGCCGCCGTCGGCCATAATCGATACGAGCGTGTGGCCGCTTCGGACCACATCCCAGCGCACGCCGGCGAGCGCCAGATAGCCGTAGCCGTTGTTCGCGTAGGTGTAGCCGACCGCGAGAAACGGCGTGACCGGATTGTCGAAGATGTGCCAGCGCACCACGAAATCGTACGCGAGTGCCTGATCGGCGCGGCCGATGCGGAACACCAAGTCGTAGCGGAAGATTCGCGTGCCGATCTCGCCGAAGCCGAGCACGCCGCCGGTCGCGCGCAGCTCGCCGCCGACGCCGGCGCCGGCGATGAACGCGACCGTGCTCGGCGATTCGATCGGCGCCGCGACGATCGGCAGCGCGCGCACGAGCTCGGCATCGACGTGCGTCTCGGCGTTCGCCGCGACGTTCGCGGTCGCTTCGAACGGCGCGAAGCCGGCTGCGGTCACGCGCACCGTGTGCATGCCGGCCGAGATCTGCGTCGACGCCGGCACGATGCCGATCGTGATGTTGTCGACCGAGACGTATGCGCCGAGCGGCGCGCCGCCGACCGTCAACGTGCCGGCTTGTCCGCCGAGCGTGAACGCGACGTCGCCGGGCTCGCCGTAGCCGAGCACGACGTCTTTCTCGGCGTGTTGCGTGTCGAGATCGACGGCGACGTGATGCGTGCCGCCGGGCAGCTTCGTCTTCACCGGTGTGACGCCGGCCGGCTGGCCATCGATCGTCGCGGTCGCGCCGTCGGGGAACGTGCGGATCGACAACGCCGAATCGCGATGCGCGAGATCCGCGATCGTGCGGGTCACGCGGTCGTGATCGGGCGAGCTCGGCGCGGCATCCAAGTAGCGCTGGTACCACTCGGCCGCTTGGCGGAGATTGCCGAGCCGCTCGTAGTCGACCGCGATGTTGTAGAGGTTGAACGGATGCGGCAACGCATCGTTCGCGCGCTGGTAGTGGCCGATCGCCGCTTCGTACTTGCCGGCGCGATCGTCGTCTTGGCCGAGCGCGAACTCTTGCTTCGCGCGCTCTTGCTCGCCGTCGGCGCGCGCCTGCGACACGTGCGACATCATCAACGCGATCGTCGCGAGCACGGCGAGCCACTTCACGCGGCACATTATGGTGGAACTGACCACGCCGACGCGATAGCACTTTCGGTGATGAAGCGCCGTTCGTCCGTGTCGTTCGTCGTGATCGCGATCGCTTTGGCTTCGGCCGCCGCGTGCGAAAAGGGGCACGACGCACAAAGCTCCGGCACGCTCGACCCGAGCGACAGGGCTTTGTTTCAGTATTTGCCGGCCGGCCAGGCGCTGTTCTGGGGCGGCAATTACATGAAGCTGCAGAACTTCATGCAGTCGTCGATGGGGCAGATGACGTCGGTGCTGATGGACAAGATGGGCTCGGGAATGAGCCAGTGGATGACGTGCTTCGCCGACAGCAAGCAGCTGCGCGTCGCGGCGAGCGTCGGCTTCGAAGGCAGCGGCGCCGAGATGCGCATGGTCACGAGCGGCATGTCGATCGACGAGGTCGTCAAGTGCGGTCAGCAAGCGGGCTTCGCGACGACGGTCGATCCCGATCGCAAGTTCGCGTCGGTCGCACTGCCGGCGCCGGCGCCGAGCGCGGGCTACCTCGTGCTGCCGAGCGGCGCGTTGTACACGCGGCAGGGCTTCGCACTCGCGCTGACGCCGACGATGGTGTCGGCGACGCGCGCCGAGCTCGAGGCCGATCAAGCGAAGATCGGTGCCAACAGCGCGGTTACCGATCCGACGCTGACCCGGCTCGTCGGCAAAGTCGATCGCACGAAGACCGCGTGGGTCGTCGGCAGCGGCGCGAACACGCCGGCCGCCGCGAAGATCGGCGATGCATGGGCGACGATCGATATCTCGTCGGGCCTCGCGATGGAGCTCACGCTGCAGGTCAAGAGCCCGGCCGACATCGACAAGATCGATCAGGGCATCACGCAGCTACGAGGCATGGCCGATCAGGTCCCGGCGAGCTTTCAAGATCTGAT
>DASXEF010000237.1:0-5100 GCA_036490255.1 Kofleriaceae bacterium | reverse complement strand
GCGCGTGCTCGGCGATTGGCTCTCCGCGCGATCGATCCGCGACAAGCTCGTGATCGCGACCAAGTTTCGCTTCACGATGGGCGACGGGCCGAACAAGAGCGGCGCGTCGCGGTTTCGCATCGTCAAGTGCTGCGAGGACTCGCTGCGCCGGCTCAAGACCGATCGCATCGACCTCTATCAGATCCACGCGCAGGACATCACGGTGCTCGAGGACGAGACGCTGCGCGCGCTCGACGATCTCGTCACCGCCGGCAAAGTCCTCTACATCGGCTGCTCGAACTACGCCGCGTATCGCCTGATGGATAGCCTGTGGCGCGCGAAGACGTCGAATCGCGCGCGGTTCGTCACGCTGCAGGCGCAGTACAGCTTGATCTCGCGCGAGCTCGAGCGCGAGCACGTCCCGCTGTGCCGCGCCGAAGGCCTCGGCATCTTGCCGTGGTCGCCGCTCGCCGCCGGCTTCTTGACCGGCAAGTTCGAGCGCGGCAACAAGGCCGATGCTGCGACGCGGCTCGGCGCCAAAGATCGCATGAAGCGCTACGACAACGAGCGCAACTGGCGGATCCTCGACGCGGTGCGCGCGACCGCCGCCGAGATCGGCTCGACGCCGGCCGCGGTCAGCCTCGCGTGGTTGCTCGCGAAGCCGCAGGTCTCGTCGGTGATCTTCGGCGCGCGCACGATCGACCAGCTCGACGCGAACCTCGCCGCCGCCGATCTCGAGCTCTCGGCCAAGCAGCTCGAGGCGCTCGACAAAGCGTCGGCGTACGAGCTCGGCTATCCGTACGAGTTCATCGGCATGACGAGCGGCGGCGTCTGGTGATCACTCGACGCTGACGTCGTGCTTCGCGCACACCGGCGCGAGCTTCGCCTTCTCGCGCGCGCTCAGCTTCGGCCATAGCGCCTTCGCGCTGTCGGCGTCGCCGGCGTTGCACGCGGCCTTGACCGCGAGCCGCAGCGTCGTCGGGTCCGGCTTGCAGTCGTACGCGGCCTGATACTGCTCGAGCGCGGTTTCGTGATCGCCGCTCGCGTCGGCTTTCTTGCCGGCTTCGAGTAGCCCGGTGCACTTGTCGTCGGTGCCTGGAATCGAGATGCCGAGCGACTTCGTCTCGCACGTCGCGAGCTTCGCCGCGATCGCAGCGGCGGCCGCGCTGTCGCCGCGATTCTCGGCGTCGATGCTCTGCTGGACGAGCGGCTTGCACGCTTCGGCGAGGCCGGTCAGATCGCTGAGATCGATCTTCGGGATCTTGGGCGTTGTCGGCGTCTTTGGGCTCGGGTGGCTCGGCGGTGTTGGCGGCACCGGCGGCTTCGGCTTGTCGTCGTCATCGTCGTCGTCGTCGCCGTCGTCCGACTTGACGATCTTCGTCGGCTGAGGACCGGGCCCGGGCGCCGGCGTTTGCTTCGGAGCGTCGTCGTCGTCTTGGTCGATCGCTTTCGCGATCTTCTTCGCAGCATCGCTGCCCGACGCGAACACGCCGACCACGATGCCGGCCACGGCGACCGCGGAGATCGCGATCGCGATCATCAGGCCACGTGCGGCGCGCGACCGCGGCCGCGGCGCCGGAACCGCCGGCGGATTCATCGTCGGCGGCGACGTGCTCGCCGGCTGTGCTGCGAGCGCCGGCGCGGTCGGCGGCGAGTGCGTCACGTGCGCCGGCGTGGTCTCGGCGAGCTGCACCGCGCGTGGATCGGTCATCGTGCCGCCGGGCGCGAGCGTCGGCGCGTATTGCACGTCCGCGGCGCGCGGCGCGATTCGCACGAGCGTCGAGCTCGTCGGCATCGCATCGAGTGCGTCGACGATCACGCCCATCGTCTGCGGCCGGTCGCCCGGCGCCTTTGCGAGCATGTCGGCGACCAAGCGCTCGAGCTCGGGCGGCGCACCGCTGACGGCTTCCGAGAGCTTCGGCGGCGCGACGAGCTGGTGCTTCGCGATCAGCTCTCCGGCGTCGCCTTCGAACGGCGTGCGCCCGGCGGCGAGCTCGAACAGGATGCAGCCGAGCGAGTAGATGTCGCTGCGCGCGTCGACCGTCGCGCTCGACTTGCACTGCTCGGGCGACATGTAGAGCGGCGTGCCCATCATCTCCATCGAGTGCGTCTGGATGCTCGAGCCGAGCGTATCGGTGAGCTTCGCGATGCCGAAATCGAGGATCTTCACGCGCAGGCCGCCGACCGCCGCCGCGTCGGGCACGAGGAACACGTTCTGCGGCTTGAGATCGCGATGCACGATGCCCGCCGAATGTGCGGCGGCGAGCGCGCTCGCGAGCTGTCGCGTCAACGCGATCACCGTCGGCAGCGGCAGCGGCTCGCGCTTGATCCGCGCCGCGAGCGTCTCACCAGCGAGCAGCTCCATCGCGATGTAAACGACGTGCGCTTCGATCTCGCCGCACTCGAACACCGTGACGATGCCGGGGTGATTGATGCGCGCGGCGGCGCGAGCTTCCTGCAAAAATCTCTGCACGAGCTGCGGCCGCTGCGTGTGCTCGCCACGCAGGACTTTGATCGCGATCTCGCGATCGAGCCCGGTGTCGCGCGCGACGTAGATCTCACCGAAGCCGCCCTGACCGAGCTTTCGTCCGACTTCGTACTTGCCGATGTGGGTGACCGGTTCCAACGCGCAGTTAGGGTACCATTCGCGACATGGCTGCGGACCTCGACTCCATCAACGAGCAGACGATCAGCAAAGCGACGATGACCGAGGCGCAGATCCGCGAGCAGGTCGAGGCACTCGGTACGCGGTGGTCCGTCGAAGGTGAAGATCTCAAGCTCGTGCTCAAAGGTCCGGTCGGGATGGCGAAGTGCGGCGCCGCGGTCGCGCACGCGACGCAGATCGCCGACGAGATGAACCATCACCCGACGATTCACATGGAATACCCCGGCACCACGTTGACCATCCACACGCACGACAAGAAGGCGATCACGATGATCGACTTCGTCTTCGCCGCGCGGCTCGAGGGCTGGCTGCGTCGCAACGGTTGGTGAGCGTGGCGGAGTGGGTGCTCGCGGTCGAGCGCGCGTACGTCGCGGCCGCGACCGGTCAGGCGCACGGCGCCGGCGGCGATCGCGCGAACCTGGCGCGCGCGCGTGCAGCCGCAGCGGCCGTCGCCTCGCGCTATCTCGCGGTCGGCTCGCCGCGCAGCTTCGGCATCATCGGCGGCAGCGACGAAGACGCCGAGCTCGTGCTCGAGGCGCATCGCACGTGGTTCGCGCCGCGCGACATTCGCCGCGACGCGCACGCGCTCGCCGCCGACATCGTGTGCATCTACGACGCGACGCCGATCCGCGCCGGCGACGTTCGCCGCGGCACGCACGTGAACCTCATGGGCGGCGGTGCGATCGATGCCGAATTGGTCGCGACGATCACCGACGAGCCGCACGGCCTGCCGGCGCTCGCAGCCGGCCTCGTCGATGGCCGTCAGCTCGACGAGATCACGATCTTCGTCGGCGGCGACGTCGCCATCGCGCTCGGCGCGATCTGAGCACGAAGGCGAGGGCCGACGCGCGACGGTGGCGAACGTCGACGCCACACCACGCGCCTGGCGATGTGGCGCACGTCTGACTGCGGATGTCCGAGGTGTGGAACGTCGCGAATCGAACGACGTCGAAGCGCCTAGCGACGGTCGCCGCGCCGCAAAGCCACCGTCGAACCGGTCTTCGGGCGCCGGAGACACGTGTGTTTCGCGAACCGCTCAAAGAATCGGGGCGAATGGCGCAACCTATGGCGAGCGACGACGCGACCGACGGCGCTACCGCTCGCCGTGTGGCGACCCGCGTGGGTAGTCGCCGACGCTCACGCCCGCCGACAGCTTCCTGAGTACCCGTCGACGATCGATCAGGTCTGGGGCCGCCGTTCTTGTCCTTGACAAATAGTGCGGATTTCGTATGTTGACGAAATGCGGCAACTCTCGCTCGATTCCGCCCGCAAGCCATCCGGCCGCGGTGGCTGGCGTCCTGGCGCCGGTCGTCACAAGAAAACAGGCGCGGTTTCGCACGACACGCGTGCGGCATTTCCGACGCGGTTTCCGCAGCACGTCACGTTGCGACTCGGTGCCGACACGCCGGGCGTCGCGCGCGAGTACCTGATGAAGCGCGTGATCCGGCCGTGCATCGCACTGTGCGAGAAGCCGTTCTTCCGCGTCGTCGAGTTCAACGTGCTCTCGAACCACGTGCACCTGATTTGCGAAGCCGACGACGCCATGGCGCTCGCCCGCGGTGTCCAAGGCTTGGCGATCCGACTCGCACGTCGTTTGAATACCGCACTAAAACGCAAGGGCAAATTCTTCGGTCCCCGCTATCACTCCGTCGCACTGCGTTCGCCGGCGCAAGTCCGCAACACGCTTCGCTACGTGCTGCTCAACCGCAAGCATCACGCGGCGCTCACGCACCGGTTCTTTGCAGGTTGGATCGATCCGTATTCGAGCGGCGCGTGGTTTCACGGCTGGGACGCGCCGATTCGCATGAACACGATCACCGGCCCGCTCGCCCGCGAGATGCCGCCGACTCGCGCGCCGCGCACGTGGCTGTTGCGTGTCGGCTGGCGGCGCGCCGGGCCGATTTCCTACGACGACCGGCCACGCTGACGCCTGGTTGGCGGACGCCCGGAATCTCAGCGCACCCTGCGAATCGACCTGGACAAAGTCACGCGCGATTGTCGAACGCGACGATCACCGCAAGCTCACGCGTCCCGCCGTCGTAGACGCTTGCATCGATCGAGCTCAGCGCGCCTGAAAGTAGCCGGTGATGACGCCAGCGTCGCCGCCGCTTGTTTCGCGAGCGCGACGGCTTGCGTGCGATGACCGAGGCCGTCTTCAGCGCGGGCGAGCTCGGGCGCGCCGATTCGCTCGCGTCGTACGATGCTGCGCAGGGCTGGTCTCGCGCACCGAGTCGCGTCTGCGCGCGCAGCGCGACGGTGGTGTTCAGAACTCCGCCTGCCGCGGCGCACGTGGGAACGGGATCACGTCGCGAATGTTCTCGACGCCGGTCGCGTAGATGATCGCGCGCTCGAAGCCGAGCCCGAAGCCGGCGTGCGGCACGGTGCCGTAGCGGCGCAGGTCGCGGTACCAGCCGTAGTCGTGCGGGTTGAGCTTCATCTCGGTGATGCGCGCGTCG
>DASXEF010000976.1:0-5029 GCA_036490255.1 Kofleriaceae bacterium | reverse complement strand
ACG
This sequence comes from Kofleriaceae bacterium, assembly GCA_036490255.1. Taxonomy (GTDB): domain Bacteria; phylum Myxococcota_A; class Polyangia; order Haliangiales; family Haliangiaceae; genus JABFXX01. Next base: position 5,026 of record DASXEF010000976.1, on the reverse strand, counting down.
CGCTCGAGCTTCGACATCTTCGCGAGGCGATCTTTGGCGAGCGTCGTCGAATCGACGACGAGCCGCAGGCGCTCGAGCGGATCGTCGAGGTGCGTGCCGAGGTTCGCGAGCAAGATCGACAGCTGGTTGCCGCCTTCTTGCTCGTTACCGCGCAACGACACCGGCACCATCGCCACCAGCGGCCGGTCGGGCAGGGCGTCGTGCGCGACCAAGTAGCGACGCAACGCGCCGGAGCAGATCGCGAGCGTGACGTCGTTGAGCGTCGCGCTCGAGGCCTTGCCGATCGCCTTGAAGCGTTCGAGCGAGAACGATTGCGCCGCGAACCGCCGCGAGCCGGAGATCCGCACGTTGAACATCGTCGGCGGTGCGCGAAACGGCGTCGCGTGTGCCGCGGTCGTCGCGTCGCCGAGCAATTCGCGGAGCCCGCTCTGCACGCCGGGCACGATCTCGGCGCCCATCTTGAGCGCGCGCTCGAGCAAGCCGACCGGCGGTGCGGCGTCGTGCGCCGTGCGCTCGCGATGCGGTCGCGTTTGCGCCCACAGCGGCGGACGTTGCTCTTTCGGATCGCTCGACAGCACCGCCGTCATCATGCGCATCGCGGCGACGCCGTCGAACATCGCGTGATGAACCTTCGCGTACATCGCGACGCGGCCGTCGGCGAGCCCTTCGATCAGATGGAGCTCCCACAACGGACGCGTGCGATCCATCAACGTGCCGTGCAAGCGCGACACGAGCGATAACAGCTCGCGCACGCGGCCCGGCTTCGGTAGCGCCGAGTGACGCAGGTGGTACTCGAGCTCGAACTCGGTATCTTCGTCCCAGAAGTAGTGGCCGAGCCGAAAGTGCGGAAACTGATCGAACGGCGGGACCGCGCGCACGTGCTCGCGCCAGGCCTCGACGAGCTTCATCACGAAGTCGCTGCCGGCACCTTCGGGCGGCGTGTAGAGGTGCAAGCCGCCGACGTGCATCGGTTGGCGACGGCCTTCGAGCCACAGGAACATCGCATCGGTCGGCGAGAGTGGGCGCACTTGCCTCGATGCTAACACCGAGGCCCGCTCACTCGCGAATCGGGCCGGATCTGCGTTGACTAGAATCTAGAACGTTCTAGATTCCAGCGCGTGCAGTTGCTCAAGATCGGCGAGCTCGCGAAACGCTCCGGCGTCACCGTCGCGACGATCAAGCACTACCTGCGCGAGGGTTTGATCCGGCCCGCGCGCAAGACCGGGCGCACGATGTCGTGGTACGAGCCCGCGCTCGTCGGTCGCGTGCAGGCGATCAAGGAGCTGCAGCGGCGTCAGTTCCTGCCGCTCGACGTCATCAAGCGCGCGATCGATTCGGATCGCCACGCGCCCGACGATCACGCCGCGGCGACGGCCATCGCCGCGGTGCTGACCAAACATCGCGGCACGCGCTCGCGCACGCGCGCGGAGCTCGTCGACCAGCACGGCGCCGATCCGCGCGAGCTCGATTGGCTCGCCGCGGCAGGCCTCGCCGTGCCGAACGGCGCCGATCAGCGCTATCACGGCGACGATCTCGCGCTGCTGTCGACGCTCGGCGACGCGCGTCGCGCCGGCATCTCGCCCGCGATGTTGCCGTTCTCGATCTTGAACGACTACTTGATGGCGCTGCGCAACCTCGTCGAGGTCGAGCTGCGCATGTTCCGCGCCGGCGTGCTCGCGCGCGCCGAACGCGGCGAGGTCGCCGGCTTGACGACCGCGGCGACCGAGCTGTCGGAGCGGCTCGTCGTGCTGCTCCGCCGCAAGTTGCTGTTGCCCACGTTGCAGGGAATGACCGAGGAGGATCCGCGTGACTCGACCACTACTCGCCGCGTGCGTGCTCGCCGCGTGTCAGCACACCGCGCCAAGCCAACCGCCAACCTCCGACGCGCCCGCAACGACCATCGATAGCGGCGGCTCGAGCATGTCGTCGCACGACGCGATGCTCGAGACCGACGATCCGGCCGGCAGCGGCTCGAACGCGTTCGGCAGCGCCGTCGTGTCGATTCCCGGCGCGGGCTCGGGACGCACGTTGCCGACGACGATCTACACGCCGGCCGGCAGCGGGCCGTTTCCGCTCGTGATCATCTCGCCCGGCTTTCAGCTGTCGCGCACGCAGTACGCGTCGTATGCGGCGCACCTCGCGTCGTGGGGCTTCGAGGTCGCGCTGACGGATTACGCCGACCAGAGCATCTTCGCGGATCACCAGCTGCTCGCGAACGACATCCCGGCCGTGATCGATTACATGCTCGCGAACGCGGCGATCGACAGCGACAAGATCGCGCTCGCCGGTCACTCGCTCGGCGGCGACATCAGCGTGCTCGCGGCGATCGGCGAGCCGCGCGTCAAAGCGGTCGTCGGTTGGGATCCCGTCGACGGTGGCACGCCGGCGGTGCTCGCAATGATGGGCTCGTTCACGCAGCCGCTCGCAGTCGTCGGCGAGACCACCGACGGCAGCGGCCTCACGGCGTGCTCGCCGACCGCCGACAACTACGCGCAGTTCTATGCAGGTGCGCCGTCGCCCGCGCTCGCGATGACGCTCGTCGGCGCCGATCACATGGATTGGGTCGACGATCAGAGCTGCGATGTCTGCGCGCTCTGCACCGCGGGCTCGGCGTCGCCCGACTTGGCGCACGAAACCACGCGGCGCATGAACGTCGCGTGGCTGCGCTCGCGATTCTACGGCGACGCATCGATGTCGCCGTGGCTCGCCAACCCGCCCGAGGTCATGGCCGGAACCGCGACCGTCGAGCAGAAGTAGTCTCAGCGGTGGCCGCCGTGGCCGCCGCCTGCGTGACCGCCGCCACCGCCGCGCGCGATGAAGTGCGGGTGCTGCGTCGGTGCGCTGTGGAACGTCCGGCCGCTCACGACCGGCGCGCGACCACCGCGATACGCGACACCGCCGTGCGCGATGCCGCCGTGCCAGTGCGAGTACGCGAGCGGCTCGCGAATACCGCGAATGCCGTACGGCACGTATTCGGGGCCGATGCCGACCCAACCGCCGCGCCACGAGTGCGAGCGGTACCAGAATCCGCCGTCCCACATCCAATAGAAACCGTCGTTGTAGAACACCGGATAGTCGAGGTCGTCGACGACCTGGACGCCCGGCGCTACGACCTCGAGCTCGGGATCACCCGTATAGCCATAGCCCGGATCGGCCTGGACGTCGGCGTCGGAGTAGCAACCCGCCGACGCCGCGAGCGCGGCGGCAAGCGAGCATGCAATGAGGTTGCGTCGCATTGATTTGCTCCTTTTGTAGTGACGTAGTGCAGCTCGCTTGCCAGCCCTGCAACTGGCCGGATAGCCGGGCGTCACCGACGACGCCGCGCGCTCGCGTGTCACGACGTGCGGTCACGCGCGCTTGCGCTGGGCGCGTGCGAGAAATATCGCGACACGACATCGCGTGCGATCACCGACGCGCGCGTGCAGCTGTTCGCGAATCGCGTGATCTGCGTCGAGCTCGTAGCTCGTGCCGAGAAATTCCCACGCCTCGTCGAACGTGCCGCCGAGCTCGAGCTCCCAGCGTTCGAACGGCGAGACGCTCCATTGCGACTCGTCGAACAGTGCGCGCCATCCGGCCTCGCTGCGCGCGCGCGAATCGCCGAGCGATCGAGCGGGCGGCAACAGCGTTAGGAATTGATGAAAGGCATCCGGCTCGCTGTCGTCGGCAATCGGTCCGCCGCCGAGCACCGCGAGAAACTCGCCGCCCGGGGCGATCACGCGCGCGAGCTCGGCGACCACGCGATCGAGCTCGTCGAACAGCATGAACGCGAGATGGCACGTGCACGCGTCGATCGATGCATCGGCGAGCGGCAGCTGTTGCGCGCGCGCCTGCGCGACGGCGTTCGTTGCACCGCGAAGCTCGTCGATCGAGACGTCGATGCCGATTGCATAGGATCCTATGCATCGCAACAGCGCGCCGTCGCCGCACGCGAGATCGAGCACGCGCTCGCGATCGCGCACGAGCGCCGCCAACCGCGCGTAGCTGCCACCGCGCGCGAACGCCTTCGACGTCGCGCCGGCGTTCGCGGCATGAAACGCGCGGATGAACGCTTCACTCATAGCAACGCGAGCTGGCGCGGACCGCCGGGCCATGCCGGCAGCTCGCCGATATCGATTGTCTCCGCACCGCCTGCGGCGGTACTGCGCGGCCCGGCAGAGCCGGACCTTGCGACGTGGTGCTGCAGCATCGCGTGAAACGCGTACGCGTTCGCCGGCGCGAACGTGTCGTCGGGGGCGTGCATGAAGAAGTACGGCCGCTTGCCGGCGGCGATCCACGCGGCGATCTGCGCCGCCCACGGCTCGACGAAGCGGCGACCTTCGTCGAAGACTTCGTGCGGCACGCAGCGCACGATCGGATGCGCTGCGGTCGTGCGCACGATCACCGGCAGCACCGGCTTGCGCGCGCGAACGTCGGCCATCATCAGGCTGTGGCCGCTCTGCAAGCCGCGCGTGTCGAGCATGACGAGATCGACGCCGCGCTCGATGAGCAGCTCGATCGCGGCGCGCGCGGCCGGCGTGTCGGCGAAGAACGCGTCGTTGCGCAGCTCGACCGCATAGGCGTGCTCGCGCGGCAGCGCATCGAGGATCTGCGCGAGCCGCGGCAGATGCGAGCCGTCGAAGCGCGCCGGCAGCTGCAGTGTCAATGCGCCGAGCTTGCCGGTCAGCGGCGCGATGCGATCGAGGAACACGTCGATCTCTCTCGCGCAATCGACCAGCAGCTTGTCGTGCGTGATCTCGCGCGGGAACTTGAAGCAAAACCGAAATTCGTCGGGCACGGCGTCGCGCCAGCGCAGCACGGTGTCGGGTTGCGGCAGCGCGTAGAATGTCGTGTTGCCTTCGACCGTATTGAACACGCGGGCGTAGCGCTCGAGCTGCTCGGCGGGCTTCGTGCCGGGCGGATGCAACCCGCTCGCGCCCCAGCCGGGGCAGCCCAAAAAGTACCCGCGAATCGCCACTTGGCGAAAATGTACGTCGAATTGTCGAACCGCGGCGGGCTCGAACGTCGTGTGAATATGACGACTCGCAAG
>DASXEF010000974.1:0-2724 GCA_036490255.1 Kofleriaceae bacterium | reverse complement strand
ACGCGCTCGAGGTAGCGCCGATCTCAGAAATAGATTCGGAAACCGATGCCGCCCTGCAGGTCGAACACGTTGTCATCGTTGTTGTCGTCGAAGAACGTGATCTCCGCGGCGATCTCGCCGTAGATCTCGACCGGCGCGCGCCTGAATCGCAACGCGATCTCGATCGGCGCGCGCACCGCGATGTTGACGCCGTTGTCGAACCCGCCTTCGCCGTAGAACGCGACGCCGATGCCGATGCGTAGCGGCACCGTGATCGCATCGCCGTGGCCGATGACCGGCGTCGCGAGATACGTCAGGTGTGCGTATTGATCGCGCGCGTCGCGGAACGTGCTCCAGCCGAGCACGATGTCGAGCGACGAGCGGTAGCCGGCGTCGATCTTGAGATCGAGCCCGACGGGCTCGCCGACGAACAAGCCGAGGCCGACGTCGGCGCTCGCCGTCGCCGACGTCGCTGCGATGACGAGCGCGATCACGAGCGTGCGCATCACGTCATCCTAGGCTGAAGCGAGCCGCGCTGCGAATTCTGAAAGCAACGCTCCGGAGCGCGCGTCGATGCGCAGATCAGCGTGATCGTCGCCGCGTGTGGGTCCGTGGTTGACGATCGCGATCGGGATGCGATGCTCGGCGGCGCGGCGAACGAAGCGATATCCCGAGAAAACCGCGAGCGAGCTGCCGACGACGAGCAGCAATTCGGCGCGCGCGAACAGCGCCCATGCCGCGTCGAGTGTCGCGCGCGGCACGCTGCCGCCGAAGAACACCACGTCGGGCATCAGTACGCCGCCACACGCGTCGCACGCGGCGATATGGAAGTCGGCGATCAGCTCGTCGGGAACGTCGACGTCGCCATCGGGTGCGATCTTGCCCGATGCAGCGTGATGCGGATTTGCGGCGACGAGCCGGTGCTGCAGCACGTCGCGCGACGTGATCGCTTCGCACGCGAGACAACGCACGCGTGCGAGCGCACCGTGGAGCTCGACGACCTCGCGACTGCCGGCGGCGCCGTGCAAGCCGTCGACGTTTTGCGTGATCACACCGGCGAGCGTGCCGCGATGTTCGAGCTCGGCGAGCGCGGCGTGACCCGCGTTTGGTGTTGCGGCCGCCATGCGCGGATAGCCGACCATCGAGCGCGCCCAATATTTGCGGCGCATCTCGAGCTTGTCGACGAATTCGCGGTGCTGCATCGGATCGCGAACGCGCGGCGGCCGATCGGGCCCGCGATAGTCGGGGATGCCCGATTCGGTCGAGATCCCCGCGCCGGTGAGCGCGACGATCTTGCGACCGCGCGCGAGCTCGACGAGATCATCGATCACTCGCGCAGCGTAGCGCGGTTACTTCGCGTGCGCCGCGGTCGAGTACAGCGCCGGATCTTCGGTCTTCGGCGCGCGCGTCTCGTTGACCGCGAACGATTCGGCGTCGGACGGGAACGTGCCGCCGCGAACTTCACCGACGTATGCGCCGACCGCAGCTTTGATCGTCTCGCCGAGCGACGCGAAGCGACGCACGAAGCGCGGCTTGAACGATTCGTCCATGCCGAGCATGTCGTAGCAGACGAGCACTTGGCCATCGCAGTGCACACCGCCGCCGATGCCGATCGTCGGGATCGTCAGCGCTTCGGTGATCTCGCGCGCGATATCCGACGGAATCGCTTCGAGCACGATCGCGTAGGCGCCCGCCGCTTCGAGTGCGCGCGCATCGGCGAGCAGGCGCTCGCGGCCGCCGGCGTCGCGGCCTTGCACTTTGAAGCCGCCGAGCTGATGCACCGATTGCGGCGTCAGCCCGATGTGGCCCATGACGGGAATGCCCGACGCGACGAGCCGGCGCACGAGCTCGGCGTGTTGCGCACCACCTTCGAGCTTGATCGAATGGCAGCCGCCCTCTTTGACGAGCCGCATCGCATTCGCGACGCCGTCCTCGAGCGAGGCTTGGTACGAGCCGAACGGCATGTCGCCGATCACGTGCGCTCGCTTCACGCCGCGCATCACGGCGCGCGTGTGATAGATGATTTCGTCCAGCGTGACCGGAAGCGTGGTGTCGTGACCCTGAACGACCATGCCGAGCGAGTCGCCGACGAGCAGCATGTCTGCGCCGCTCTCGTCGAACAACCGCGCGAACGTCGCGTCGTACGCGGTCAGAACGGCGATCTTCTCGCCTCGCTCTTTCATCTGCCGGAGGGTGTGGATGGTGACGCGTTGCGCCTTCATTCCGTCCCGCCTTTCTATTCATGTAGCTCGCTGCGCTCGGTCGCGCGCCAGGGAATTCCGGCTACGCGCTTTGCTTCGGCTACGAGGAATTTATAGCACGTTGCCGAGGCCCTGGATCGACATCCCACCGTCGACGTTCAGGCACTGGCCCGTGATGTACGACGCTACCGGTAGTGCCAGAAACGCGACCGCGGCAGCGACTTCGCGGGGTTCCGCGACGCGACCGAGCGGCGTTCGCGCTTCGATCGCAGCGAGAACATCGGGGCGGTCGAGCACCGGCTTCGCGAGCGGCGTGCGCGTGTACCAGGGCGCGACCGTGTTCACGCGGATCTGATCGCGCGCCCATTCGAGCGCCAGCGTTCGCGACGCTTGCTCGAGCCCGGCTTTCGCGGCGGCGTACGCGACGCCGGTCGGCAGCGCGAGCTGGCCCGCGACCGAGCCGACGTGGATCACGCTCGCGCCGTGCGCTGCGGCGAGCCGCGGATGGAGATCGCGCGACAGCAAGATCGCCGACGTCAGGTTC